>NZ_JBSFBM010000051.1:0-26592 GCF_053592955.1 Micromonospora sp. NPDC002411
GAACAGGCCGGCAAGCCGGTGCCGGGCGGGCTCAAGCTGCGTTACGGGCTGGCCGAGAAGCTGGTGTTCAGCAAGCTCCAGCCCCGTGGCACCGGGACGGGCGGCGGTCGCCGCAGTCGACGCGGCCGCTTTGACGGCGGACGTCGTCGCGGGGCTCTTCGGTCCCGATGGCGTCGCGCCTGTCGCGAAACCTGCTGGTTGCGGTGTCGTGGCAGCCGTCGGAGGGCTTGTCGGTTCCGGCTTGGGGGGAGAGGCGGTAACGGTCGGGGCGTTGGTGCCGGCGGCGACGGCGGCGACGCCGAGGGCGGCGACGGCGGCCAGCGCCGCCACCAGCCAGCCGAGGCCGGGGCGAACGACGGTGAGCGCGGACGCGCCGACGACGGTCGCCGCCGTCAGTGCGGCCAGGACCAGCGGTCGAGCCGCACCGGACGGCCCCGGCCAACGCCGCTCGGTGAACGACGGCGGCCTCGGCAGGACCGGCGCGGGCGGCCAGGGCTGGAGCTGACCGGCGGTCGGCGGTGCGGTCGGGCCAGGTCTGACGGTCGGGGGGACCTGCGCTCCGGTCGGCCCGGGGGCCGGAACGGGAACGCTGCCAGGGCTGGTCATGCGGCCTCTTCTCGGTGGGAACCGTTGTTCGGGATGGTGACCTGGATGCGGCAACCGGGCCGGTCGTCCCGGTGCGGGCCGATGGGGTCGAGGACGGCGATCCGGCCGCCGTGCAGCTCGACGACCCATCGCGCGATCGCCAGACCGAGACCCGTTCCGCCCCCGGCCGACCGGTCGCCGCGGGTGAACCGCTCGAAGACCCGGGACCGCTCGGCCGGCGGGATGCCCTGGCCCTCGTCGCTCACCTCGAAGCGGAGGTGGTCGCCGTCTTCTGCGGCGCTGACCCGGACGAAGCCGCCGGGCGGGCTGTGCCGCGCCGCGTTGTCGAGCAGGTTCGCGAAGACCTGGTGCAGCCGCCACGGGTCCGCGTTCACCGTCACCGGCGACGGCAGGTCACGGAGTTCGAAATGCACGTCCAGGCCGGCACCGGACGCGTTCGCGGTGGCGTGCTCCACCGCCTCGTCGAGGAAGTCCCCCACGTCGATCCGTACCCGCCGTAACGGCACCACGCCGGCGTCGAGGCGGGACAGGTCGAGCAGGTCCGCGACGAGGTGCCCGAGCCGTTCGGTCTGGCCCAAAGCCGAGCGCAGCGCCGCCGGCTCGGGGTCGGCCACCCCGTCGACCATGTTTTCCAACACGCCCTGCAACGCGGTGATCGGCGTACGCAGCTCGTGTGAGACGTTGGCGATCAACTCACGTCGGCGCTGGTCCGCGGCGTGCAGGTCCTCGGCCATCTTGTTGAAGGCCTGAGCCAGCTCGCCGACCTCGTCCCGGGAGGTGGCGCGTACCCGTCGCGTGTAGTCGCCCCGGGCCATCGCGCCGGCTGCCGCCGTCATCTCGCGCAGCGGCGAGGTCATCCCGTGGGCGAGCACCTGCGAGGTGACAAGACCGATGCAGATGCTGGTGACCGCCGTGCCCGGCGGGAGCCAACCGATGCCGTACCAGAAGTAGCCGATGGCCACGGCCCAGGAAGCGACCAGCAGAACGCCGAGTTTCATCTTGATCGAGCGGACCGGATCCAGCGGGCGGGGCAGTGCCCGATCCAGCCAGTCCACGAGTTGGCCGGTCACGCGGGAAGGTCCAGGGCGTAGCCGACGCCGTGGACGGTCCGGATCAGGTCGGCACCGAGCTTGCGGCGTAGAGCCTTGATGTGACTGTCCACAGTGCGGGTGCCGCTCCCGTCGGCCCATCCCCAGACCTCGGCGAGCAGTCGCTCTCGCGGCAGCACCGTGCGGGGACGCCCGGCGAGGTGGACCAGCAGGTCGAACTCGGTCGGGGTGAGGTGTATGTCAGCACCGCCGAGGCGGACTCGCCGTTCGGCCTCGTTGATCTCGATGTCGCCGATGCGGATGGCGGGCGGTACGGGAGCGGCGGCCCGATCCACCCGGCGCAGCAGAACATGCACCCGTGCGGCCAACTCCCGCATGGAGAACGGTTTGGTGAGGTAGTCGTCCGCGCCGACCGCGAGCCCCACCAGCAGGTCCGTCTCGTCGTCGCGGGCGGTGAGCATCAGCACCGGGACCGGCCGGTCGGTCTGGATCCGACGGCACACCTCCAGGCCGTCGAAGCCGGGCAGCATCACGTCGAGGACGACGAGGTCCGGCTGTCCGGCGTGGAACTGCGCGACGGCGCTGGGCCCGTCCGCGGCGATCTCCACCGTGAAACCCTCGGCCCTGAGTCGAGCCGCGATGGATTCGGCGATGGTCCGTTCGTCCTCGACCACCAGTACCCGACGTTGCGTCATGGGTCCTGACTGTAGGGAGCCGCCGTGGAGATCAGTGGGTGGCGTTGTGAATAACCTGTGGAGAACGGCTCACGCCTGTGGATAACCGGGGCGAGGATGCCGGTTGGCCTTCACGAACGCCGAAGCGGGGCCGGTGGACACCGCCACCGACCCCGCCACGCGAATACGTCAGCTGGTCGCTACGACCAGACCGACGGACATGCTGCCGCTGGCAGGGACGGTGAACCGCTCCAGCTTGCGGGTGCCGTCCGGTTGGGTGACTAGGTAGCGGCCGTCGAAGTACCTGTCGCCGAGCGACGCGTTGTAGGTGAAGAAGATCCGCTGCGGGCCCTTGAGGCGCATGCTGAACTGCCCCTCGCTGATCCAGCCACTGCCGGCGACGTCACCGGTGTCGACGCTGCGCGCGATGACGAACCCACTGTCGAACGCGGTGCCGTCCGGCGTGCGGAAGGTGCCGGTCAGCTCGGTGCCCTGGTCGAGTTGGGCGCTGTAGGTCGCTGCCGCCCCAGCTGTCACCGTCACCGGAGTGGCGGTGAACCGGTCGGTCTTGTCGCCGGACCACTCGCTGGCGTACGGGTTGGCGCCGACCACCAGCGGCCACGCGTACGGGCCAAGCCGCTTGAGCGTGTAGACGCCGTGCTCGTCGGTGGTGGCGTCCTGGGCGCCGACACCGGGGTCAGCGGTCAGCACCGACACGCCCGCGTTCGGCACCGGCTGCCCCGTCGGGTCGGTGACCGTGCCGGTGATCGTGCCGGCCCGGTCCATCTTGACCTGCGGCCCGGTGACGACCTGGCCAACGGTCGCGGCGACTGCCACTGCCTGCCGCTCGTCGCCGGTGCCGCCGTCGGCACCGACCCACTGGCGGCCGTACGTGTCGCTAAGCGGCACCGCGAGGAGCTTGTAGTTGCCGGCGGCGAGTGGTCCCACCTGGATCTTGCCGTTGCGGTCGCTGCAGTCGCCGTAGCCGTCCCGGAGCGACGCCTGCTTCGCCAGGAAGGTGTCCAGGCAGATGTCCGCCACCGGTGCGCCGCTCTGTCGGTCGACGATGGTGGTGCTGATGAGCGCCCCGGGCCGCATCTTCACGGTCAGCTTGGTGTCGCCGTTCGCCTTCACCCGCACCCCGGTCACCTCGCGGGAGAAGTGGAGCCGGTCCGGTGCGTCCAGGTAGAGGGTGTGGCGGCCCTGCGGCAGGTCGGTGACGGTCACCGTCCCCGTGCCGTTGCTGCACACCGACTGGGCGCAGAAGTCGGCGATGGGCACGCCGGTGACCGAGTCGACCGCCTGCAGGGTGACCGAGCCGGTGCCCAGCAGTGAGTCCGTGATCGTCGTCTGCTGACCGCCCCGCACCTCGATGTGGTCGGCTTCCTCGGACGTCAACTTGCCGCGGTAGTACTGCTGCCGGTCACCGGCGAACAGGCCGACGATGTAGGAGCCCGGGAGCATTTGCGCGCTGAACTCACCGTTCGCGTCGGTCTGCAGGTAGGCCGCGCTGGCACCGGTGGTGGCGCTGACGATGACCTGGGCGTCGGCGAGCGGGGCACCGGCGGCAGTGGTGAAGCGGCCGCTGAGGCCGCCCGCCATCAGCGCCGTCTCGTTCACTACGGTCGTCTCGTCCGTTTTCACGTCGAAGACTCTGGCGCTCTCCCGGTCGGTCGTGCCGGGCACGTACTGCACCTGGTCGGAGCCCTGGATCGGCTGGAGGCTCAGGATGTAGCGGCCCGGCCGCGTGACGAAGGTGAACCGACCCTGGTCGTCCGTGCGACCCCCGGCCAAGGCGTCCGTGTCGACCTCTCGGGCGTCGATGGCCAGGTCGGGCAACGGGTCACCTGCGGCGTTGACGATCTGGCCGCTGATGGTGCCCGTGCTGAAGAGCTGATCGTCGGCCCTTGCGGTGCCACCGGCGGTGACGGTCACCGGGGTGGCGTCCCAGATCGTCGAATGCTGGCGGTAATACTGCCCAGGTTGCTCGAGCGGGAAGTAGCCCACCAGGTACGAGCCTGCGGGCAACCCGGAGAAGGTGTAGTTGCCGTCGGCGTTGGTGCTGGTGTCGTCGACGTAGTTCCAGCTATCAGTCTCGTAGACCAGCACTTGGACCTCGGCGGCGGGTGTGCCGGTGCTGGTGATCAATCGTCCGCTGATGGCACCCGTTGCCGCGGCCTGTGCCGGTGTGGCACCGGGCAGCAAGAGTGCCGCCACGAGGGCACCGGCCAGCAGGGCGCGGCGGGCTGGGAACAGCTTCATGGATTTCCCCACGTGAGGGTGGCGGGGCGGCCTGAGCAGGCTCCGCCCACACCGACCCTGCGCCCCGTAACGGAATCGGCACTCGGAGAGTAGGCCATCGGCTATGTCAGCCGGGAGGGCCGGTCGGGCGGAATCGCGCGGCCGGCCATCCCTCCTCAGCGGACGGTCACTCCAGGCCGACTCGCTCCGGCCGAGCCGAGGCGGAGCCGAGCCAGGTGTGCGGGTTGCCGTACCAGCACCAGCCCAGCTTCGGTGCCCCCTGGCTGATCCAGAGCGCCGGCACCCGCTTGTCGCCACACCGGGAACCGACGAGTGAGAAGCACCTGTTGCTTGCCAACGCGGCCGGGTGCAGCGTGACGAACGCCAGCCCTTCGTCGATGGTGAGCGGCAGCCGACCCTGGGCGGTCATCCCCTCCATGGCGGTGGCCGGGGCCAGGTTGCGGAACTCCTCGCCCCGGTCCACGTCGAAGAGCAGGTAGGCAGGACCGGCCGGCACCTCCAACTCCTTGATCGGGTCGAAGCGCGGCAGGTCGTCCTCGGCGTAGTTCCGGTCGAGAACGCCGGGCTTGCGCTTGCCGGCCAGCGTGGTGAGCCCCAGCCGTTCCGGCACCCCGACCAGGTCCCGGGTGATCACCAGCAGGAACGGCACCCGCGCGTCGGTGGGGGCGGGCAGCCCGGCGGCGCCCTCGACCGCCCTTTTCCGCAGGGGCGCGACCAGGTCCCGGAAGGCGGTCTCGGACAGCCCGGCCAGGGCCGGGTAGCCCAGGTGTACCAGATGGTCGACCTGACGATCGAACTCGGTCTCGGCGTCGAACGGGGTCACGGTCACAGCGGCCTCCCGGAAGTCGTACGGATTAGCGTACAACGTACGGTAGGCGCGGTTCCATTCCCGGGTCAGCGATTCCAGTCCTGCTTCGCGGCCCTGACCAGCTTGTCCTTCAGCTCCCGGGTGTGCCGTCGGCTCACCGGCAGCTCGGTCGAGTCGATCACCACGACATAGCCGGAGTTGACCAGCCGCAACTCCGCGATCAACTTCAACTGCACCAGGTACGACCGGTGCACCCGGACGAAACCGGCGTCGGCCCAGCGCTCCGCCAACGTGGCCAGCGAGACCCGCACCAGGTGTGACCCCTCCGCTGTGTGCAACCGGGCGTAGTCCCCCTGCGCCTCCACCCACCGCACCGCCGAACGGGGCAGCATCCGTGTGGTGCCGGCCAACTCGATGGGGATCGTCGGGTCCTCCTCGGCACGGGCCAGCGCCGCCGGATGCGACGGCACCACCCGTGAACCGATCACCCGGCGCAACGACTCGGCCAACCGGTCGGCGCGGACGGGTTTGCGGACGTAGTCGGTGGCACCCAGGTCGAAGGCGTCCACAGCGCCGTCGTCGTACGCGGTGACGAACACGATCGCTGGCGGCCGGGCGAAGCGGCGCAGCACCCGGGCCAACTCCATCCCGTCCAACCCGGGCATCCGGATGTCCAGGAAGACCACGTCCACGTCGCCGTCGCGGAGCAACCGCAGCGCCTCGGTCGCGTCGCCGGCGGTGAGCAGCCGGGCCACCCGGGGGTCGGCCCGAAGGTGGTACGCCAGCTCGTCGAGCGCGGGCGGTTCGTCGTCCACCGCCAGCACCCGGAGGAAACCCGACGCGTTCACCGCGGCCGTTCCGGTGCGCTCGCTCACGACCCTGCCCGTACACCCGGGTGGAACTTCGGCACCCGCATGCTCACCTTCGTGCCCGAGCCCAGCCCGGTCTCCACGACCAGGCCGAACCGGTCCCCGAAGACCGACCGGAGCCGCTCGTCGACGTTGGAGAGACCGACGTGCTGACCCGTGTCGTCGCCCGGGTCGCCAGTGCTGCGGGCCAGCTCGGCGATGCCGGCGGTCAGCGTGGTCGGATCCATTCCCACTCCGTCGTCCTCCACCGTGATGTGGCATTCGGCGCCCGCGTCCCGGGCCTCGATGCTCACCATGCCCGTGCCCGGCTTACGGGACAACCCGTGGCGGACCGCGTTCTCCACCAAGGGCTGGAGGCAGAGGAACGGCAGCGTCACCGGCAGCACCTCCGGGGCGATCTGCAACCGCACCTGCAACCGGTCGCCGAACCGGGCCCGCTCGATGGTCAGGTAGCGGTCGATGGAGCGCAACTCCTCGGCAAGTGTGGTGAACTCGCCGTGCGCCCGGAAGGAGTACCTGGTGAACTCCGCGAACTCCAGGATCAGCTCCCGGGCCCGCTCCGGATCGGTGCGGACGAACGAGCCGATCGCGGTCAGCGCGTTGTAGATGAAGTGCGGGCTGATCTGCGCCCGCAACGCCCGGATCTCGGCGCGGGCCAGCCGCTCCCGGGACGAGTCCAGCTCGGCCAGGGCGAGCTGGTTGCCGGCCCAGTGCGCCGTCTCCAGGGTGGCCTGCACCAGTCCCGGCGGTGGTGGACTGTCGGCGACGGCCACCAGCGCGCCGACCACCCGACCGTCGGCCCCCTGCAACGGCGCGACCACCGCCCCACGGATCGGGCAGTCCACCCGGTCGCAGTGCAACTCCTGCTCACCGAGCACCGTCGAGCGGCCGGTGTCCACCGTTCGCTCGGCCGCCGCGAGCAACTGCTCGCCGTGGTGGGTGCCGCGGCCGTCGAGGGCCAGCAGCCGGTCGGTGTCGGTGATCGCCAGCCCGACCGCGCCCACCAGGGCCCGCAGATGGCGTACGGCCTTCGCGGCGCCCGCCTCGCTCAGCCCCGCACGCAGCGGCTCGGCGGCCAGACCAGCGGTGTGCAGCACCTCGTAGGTGGCCCGCTGGGTGGCGGTGGCGATGCCACGGCGGGCGCGCAGCCGCAGCACCGCCAACAGCGCCGCCGTCAGCGCGGTGACGAGCGACACGACGCCGACCACGGCGGAGAGGTTGGCACCCACGCAGCGATCCTTGCCCCTGCGGGCCGGCCCGCCAAGCCCCTAGTACGCGCCCTTTCGAGCGAGCACCACCCCGACGGTGCGCCACAGAATGCTCAGGTCGTACGCCAACGACCAGTTGTCGACGTAGTAGAGGTCCAGTCGGACCGACTCGTCCCAGGACAGGTCGGAGCGGCCGGAGACCTGCCACAGCCCGGTCATGCCGGGGCGGACCAGCAGGCGGCGGCGTACGTCGCCCAGGAAGTCGCCGTCGTCGGCCGGCAACGGGCGGGGCCCGACCAGCGACATCTCACCCCAGAGCACGTTGATCAGCTGCGGCAGCTCGTCCATCGACGAGGCACGCAGGAAGCCGCCGACCGGGAAGACCCGGGGGTCCTGCTTCATCTTGAACAACATGCCGTCGGTCTCGTTGCGGTCGACGAGGCTGGCCAGCCGATCCTCGGCGTCGACGTACATGGTCCTGAACTTCCACACCCGGAACGTGCGTCCCTCGTGCCCCACCCGAGGCTGGCGGAAGAACACCGGCCCCCGGTCGGAGATCTTGATCGCTACGGCGATCACCACGAAGAGCGGGATCAGCAGCAGCAGACCGAGGCCGGCGGCGACCCGGTCCATCAGGTTCTTGGCCAGCAGCGCGGGACCGGAGAGGGTCGGCTCCTCGACGTGCAGCAGCGGCAGACCCTCGATCGGCCGGATGTGCACCCGGGGCCCGGCGATGTCGGTCAGCTGCGGTGCGACGACCAGGTCGACGCCGGAGCCCTCCAACTGCCAGGCCAGCCGGCGCAGCTCGCCCGGCTCGGCGCTGGCCGACCCGCAGACGGCGATGGTGTCCCCGCCGACCTCGCGGACCAGGGCCAGGACGTCGCGGCCGGCGTACACCGGAACCGGGGTCGGCATTCCCCGGGCCGCCGCGTAGCCGTCGGTGATGTGGATGGCGACGGGCACCAGTCCGGCGGCCGGGCTGCGGGTGACCGCCGCGTAGACCTCCAGGCACTCCGGCAGGGTGCCGACCAGCACCATCCGATGGGCGGCCTGGCCGGCCCGACGCCGGATGTAGTGCAGCGCCCAGCGGGCCACGAACCGGCCCCACAGGATCAACAGCAGGGCGCCGAGCAGGGCCGTGCCGACCGTCCAACGGGACAACGCGGTCTTGGTGGCGAAGGCGAGGAACGAGACACTCGCGGCCACCGTTACCGCGGCCCGGATCACCCGCTTGAACTCGTCCGGGCCGAGCCCCAGGTAGCGCCGGTCGTACGCCCGGTTGCTCCAGAGGATCACCACCCAGCCGAGCGGAAGCAGCAGGTAGGAGATCGTGTGGAACCAGGTCGGATCCTGGTTGGTGCCGCTGAACCCGGAGGCAGCCTGGTCGAAGAGCTGGATCGCGATCCAGCTGGCAAACGCCGCCGCGCCGAAGTCGAGCAGCAGCAGGATGGCGATGTAGGGGCGGTGCCAACGGGAGACACGGCGTCGAGCCCTGGTCCACGCCGACCGAGGGACGCCGTTGTGTGACGGCGGCGTCGGCGGCTGGATCTCGAAGCTGTCGACGTGCCGCACGAGTCTGCTCCGGCCTTCGTTGGTTACCGGGCGCTGGAGGCTTGCCGTCACCTCACCCATGTCCTCCCGCATGACACGGGCCGCTCACTCGGCGTGAGGGCCCGGGTCGCCCACCGTCCCAGTCTCCCACGCGGGCTCCGACCGGTCGCCGCCCCGAGGGAGATTGGCGATCGATGGTGCCGGCGGGATCTGGCCGGCTCCGCACCATTTCAGAAGCCGGGGACCGGGCCACTATACCGATGGATGCGCGCGTGGCGAGAACGGCGGACCGGAGCTTCCGCTCAGGAAGGCCGATTCCGCTCCGTAGTCGCCAAGTGGAATTACTCACCGTACGAGACGGGACAACCGTCGGTCAGCGAGGGGTTTTCCGCCGGTCTGACAGGTCGGGCAGTACTGGAGGCTCGAATCGGCGAACGACACCTCCCGCACGGTGTCCCCGCACACCGGGCAGGGCAGCCCGGTGCGGGCGTGCACCTTCAACCCCGAGCGCTTCTCGCCCTTCAGTTCCGCCGCCCGCTGACCCAGGGACCGCTCGACCGCGTCGCCGAGCACCTGCCGGGTGGCCGCGTGCAGGGTGGCGATCTGGGCGTCGGTGAGCCGATCGGTGATCGCGAACGGAGACAGCTTCGCGGCGTGCAGGATCTCGTCGGAGTACGCGTTGCCCACCCCGGACAGCACCGACTGGTCGGTCAGCACCCCCTTGACCTGCCCCCGCCGGCTCCGCAACCGCTCCGCGAAGGTGGGCAGGTCCGCAGCGAGCGCGTCCGGGCCCAGTTTGGCCACCCCGGGCACCGCCGACACGTCGGTGACCAGGTAAGCGGCCAGCTTCTTCTGGGTGCCGGCCTCGGTGAGGTCGAAGCCGGAGCCGTCGTCCAGGCGTACGCGCAGCGCGATCGGGCCCTTGCCGGGGCGCAGCGGAGTGGTGGCCGGGAACGCCTCCCGGTAGTGCAGCCAGCCCGCCCGGGCCAGGTGCACCACGAGGTGCAGGTCACCCTCGAACAGCACGTCGAGGAACTTGCCGTGCCGGCCGGCATCGACCACCGCCCGACCAGCGACGGCGGTCGGTGCCGGTTCGTACGTCTTCAGGGCGCTGATCGCGGCGATCTCCAGCCGGTCGACACGCCGCCCCACCGCGCGCTGCCGCAGGTAACCCGCGAGCGCCTCAACCTCCGGTAGTTCGGGCACCAGCCAACGGTAGCCTTCTTTCCCGTGAGAATCGTGGTGGCGCACAACCGGTACCGGGAAGCACAGCCCTCCGGCGAGAACATCATCGTCGACTCGGAGATCGCCCAGCTCACCGCCGCAGGCGTCGAGGTGCTGCCGTTCATCCGCAGTTCGGACGAGATCCCGTCGATGTCGAAGGCGGCTAAGGCGCTGCTGCCGATCTCGCCGATCTGGGCTCCGCGCGCCCAGCACGACCTGAGTCGACTGCTCACCGAGCACCGACCGGACGTCCTGCACCTGCACAACCCGTACCCCCTGCTGTCGCCCTGGGTGGTGCGGACCGCGCACCGTCACGGCGTGCCGGTCGTGCAGACGGTGCACAACTACCGGCAGGTCTGCTCCTCGGGGATCTACTTCCGCGACGGGGTGATCTGCCAGGACTGCAAGGGCCGGGCGCTGGGGGTGCCGGCGATCAAGCACCGCTGCTACCGCGATTCGGCGGCCCAGAGTGCCCTGATGGCGACCACCCTGGCCGTACACCGGGGCACCTGGCGTTCGGTGGACCGGTACGTCGCGCTCACCTCGGCGATCGCCGACCACCTCCGGGACTACGGCATTCCGGACGAACGCATCGTGGTGAAGCCGAACTCGGTGCCCGACCCGGGCCAGCCGTCGCCGCTCGGTGACGGGTTCCTCTACATGGCCCGGCTCTCCCCGGAGAAGGGCCTTGACCTGCTGCTGGACGCCTGGCGTCGGCACCCGGTGGGTGCGCTGGGCACGCTGCGCGTGGCCGGCGACGGTGAGCTGCGCCCGCTCGTGGAGTCCGCCGCCGCCGAGCGATCCGACGTGGTCTACCTCGGTCAGATCGACCGGGCCGGGGTGCGGGCAGCGGTCGAGGCGAGCGCGGTGGTGATCGCCGCCTCCATGTGGCACGACGTGCTGCCGACCGTGATCCTCGAGGCGTTGGCCAGTGGTCGACCGGTGCTCGGCACGGCGCTCGGCGGAATCCCGTACCTGGTCGGGGCCGACGCCCCGCACGAGCCCGCCGGCACCGGCCCGGCCGAGAACGCCTCCGCCGTCGCCTCGCCGGTCGCGTCGGAGGCCGCCTCGCTGGTCGCTCCCCGGGTGGCCGGTGGCGGGGCGCCCATGCCGGCCGGGATCGGTCTTGGCGACGCCGGCTGGGTCGTCGCCCCGGAGCCGGCCGCGCTGGCCGCCGCCCTGCCGGTCGCCCGGGCCGGCGCGCCCGGGCTGGCAGCGGGCGCACGGGCCCGCTACGAGCGGACCTTCCACCCCGACGTGGTCACCAAGCAGCTCATCGACATCTACGCGGCCGTGGCCCGCACCTCCACCCGCGCCTGATCCCGTCCCGCTCGGCGGTGCCCCGCGCCGGGCGGCCGTACCTGGTCAAGATCGCGCTCGACCCGAAGATCCACACAACATCAGGGATGTTGGGGCTTCCCAGGCGCTGGAAGCAGCAACTTCGGGGAAGTTGCGCGGATCGTGCGGGCGGCGCGCGAGGCGGGCGGAGCTGGCGCGGGGTGGGTCAGCGCAGGGAGGCGCGGGCGGAGAAGGCGATGCTCGCCAGCAGGAAGCCGCCGTTGACGATGGTGAACGCGACCATCACCCAGAGGACCAGAGCGGGTGCCACGGCCAGCACCAGGGCGGCCACGAAGACCACCGCGCCGTAGTCGCGGACCAGCTTCACCAGGCGGACCGGCAGGGAGGTCGAGGTGACCATGCTGGCGGCGTTCGGGCCGGATTGCATCACCGACGTCACCAGGTTGACCATCCAGGTGCCCGCGAAGGTCGCCACCAGCCAGGTCGGGGTGGACGGCTCCTGTGCCACAGCGGTGGCGGCCAGCGCGGCGACCAGCGCGATCTGCGCGGCCACGTCGCAGAGGATGTCGATCCGGGCGCCCGCCGGGCTGCCCTGGCCGGTCACCCGGGCGAGCTGCCCGTCGGCGCAGTCCAGGGAGTACGCCACCTGCCAGCCGATCAGGGCGAGCAGGCCGACCACCCAGGCCGGTACGTCTCCGTCGGCGACCGGGCCGGCGAGCGCCACCACGGTGACCGAGGTGGCCAGCCCGAGCACCAGGTTGGCGAGGGTCAACGCGGTCGGGCGCAGCCCGAGTCGCTGGGCGACCAGCGCGAAGACGGCACCCAGCCACTGGCTGATCGACTCGCTGAACAGGCCGCCGCCCCGGTTCACCCGGTGGAAGTCGGCGACGGTGGGACGGGGGTCAGCCAAGCTGGTCGCGGATTGCACCGGCGTAGTCTGCCAGCCGCTCCCGCGTCTCGGTAGGCGACAGCGCCAGGTGTTCGAGGATGGTGTACCGGTCCGGTCGGGTACGCGGCGCGAACTGCACCGCCTCGACGAACTGGTCGTCGGTGAGCGCCACCTCGGCGGGGAGCCGGGGCAGCCCGTGCCGGGTCAGGCAGGCCGACATCTCCCCGAAGCGGCGCAGATCTCCGCGCAGCCAGGTGCAGAACAGCGCGCCCAGGCCGGCTAGCTCGCCGTGTGAGGCGGTGCCGGGGAAGAGCGAGTCGACCGCGTGCATGATCTCGTGGCAGCCGCCGCTGCACGGGCGGCTGGTGCCGTCGACAGCCATCGCCAGGCCGCTGGAGATCAGCGCCTCGGCCAGCACGGTGACGAACGCGTCGTCCGTCATGTCGCCCGGATGGTTGAGGACCGCCTCGGCGCCCGCCCGCGAGAGGGAGGCGGCCAGCCCGTCGACCGGCTCGCCGCGTACCTGGCGGGACAGCTCCCAGTCGGCCAGCGCGCTGATGTTGCTGACCACGTCACCGATGCCGGCCCGGTTGTGTCGGTCCGGGCCGCTCTCCACGAAGTCCAGGTCGACGATCACCGCGATCGGGATGTGCACCCCGTAGGAGCCCTTGATCCCGTCGGTGATCAGGCTGGCCACCGGGGAGGCGATCCCGTCGTTGGCGAGGCTGGTGGCCACCGACACCATCGGCAGCCCTCGACGGGTGGCCGCGTACTTGGCCACGTCGATGGTCTTGCCGCCGCCGATGCCCACGACCGCGTCGTACGACCGGGCGCGGAGCTTGCCGCCGAGGTCGTCGGCGGCGTCCAACGTGCCCCCGGTGACGGTGAACACGTCAGCGGTCCGCAGTGACGGCCGGATCAGCTCCGCGATCTGGGCACCCTGGCCTGGACCGACCACCACCGCTACGTCACCGCCGGAGGAGATCCGCCCGTCGGCCAGGATCGTGGCCAGATCGGCGACAGCCCCACGTCGTACGTCGATGTGCAGCGGGGTGAGGACGCTCCGCGCTAGTAGCGGCACGCGATCTCCCGCGCGCGGGCCAGGTCGGCGTGGTTGTCGACCTCGACCCACGGGACGTCACCGATCGGTGCGGCCCGCACCTCCCCGCCCCGGTCGGAGAACTCCTGGTAGCCGTCCTCGTAGTAGAGGTTCGGGTCCCGTCGCCAGGTCGCCTCCAACGCGTCGGCGAGGGCGTCGGCGACCTGCGGCTCGATCAGCGTGGCGCCGATGTATTCGCCGTACGCCTCGCCCGGGTCCATGATCTTGGTGATCCGGGTGAGCTGGCCGGCGGCGTCGAAGGTGGTCTTCATCTCCTCCTCGGCCAGCGGCTTGAGGGTGTCCACAGCGAGCAGGATGCCCGGTCCGCGTTCGGCGAGCAGGGTCTTCTCCACGCTCACCGGGTGCACGGTGTCCCCGTTGACCAGCAGAACCCCACGCGCGAAGTACTCACGGGCCAGCCAGAGCGAGTAGGCGTTGTTCCACTCCTCGGCCTTGTCGTTGTACACCAGGGTGATCGTGACCCCGTACTCCTTCTCCAGGTCGGCCTGCCGCTCCCGGACCGCGTCCGCCGCGTAGCCGACCACGATCACGACGTCGGTGAGCCCGACCTCGGCGAGGTTGCCCAGCGCGATGTCGAGGATCGTGGTCTCGCCGTCCACCGGCACCAACGCCTTCGGCAGGGTGTCGGTGTACGGACGCAGCCGCCGTCCCGCTCCGGCCGCGAGCACCATTCCGATCATCGCGACATCCTCCCTCGTCCTGCTGCCCGTCATCGGTGGAGGATAGCGCCGGTCGGTCGGCCCGCTCTGGTCAACCGGTCAGCCGGGTAGCGCCGCAAGGTCGGCGAGCAGGGTCAGTCGCTCCTCCGCCCCGAGGGCGGCGTACGGGCCGGCTGCCCGTCGGTCGGTCTCCAGCTCGATGGCTGTCCGTTCGGGACCGGCCGGCAGGGTGGCGACGCTGGCTGCGGTGTGCCCAGCGGCGGCCCAGGCGGCGGCGTGCGCGTCGGCCCGGTGGTAGCGCAGCGTGCCGAGCCGGTTGAGCAGCAGCACGCCCGACGGAGTGCCGTCCGGCTCGTACGGGGGCGCCATCGCGGTGAAGGCGGAGCCTCCGCCGTCGCCCTCCTCGGCCAGCACCAGGGCGTAGGACAGCAGCCGGCCGAGCGCCGCCACCATCCGGGACACCCGCTCGTCGTGTCCGGCCCACAGTTCCTCGGTGACGTCGGCGTGTACCTGGTACAGCTCGCTGAGGAAGGCCGCTCCGCGCTCGCTGGCGGAGAGCGTGCCGTCCGCGCTGCGCTGGAGCATCCCGTACGCCACCTGTTTGTCCACTGCCCGGCGGCAGGCGACCGGGTCCTGGTACCGGGTGACAGCGGCGAACCCCGGCCCGTCGACCCGGCCGCCGGGTGCGGCCAGCCGGGTGCGCAGGTCGACCAGGAATCCGGCCGCGGCCATCCCGCCGTACCTCTGGGCCAGAACGGCGCCGCCACCGTCGCGACCGGCCAGCATGCCGGCCCGGAAGACCCGGTCCACGGCCGGAGCGAGCAGCCCGGCGATCCGGTGTGGGGCCAGCTCGACGCTGTTCACAAACCTGTCGAACGCAGGGCGGCGAAACCCTCGTCCGCGATACGCCGGATCAGCCCGTCGTTGACGTCGCGGTGCTCGTCCAGGACGGACAGCTCGTGTTCGGCGAGCCAGCGGTACTCGGTGTGCTTGCCGGCCTCCAGCCTCGGGTGGTCGAGGTCGCCGTCGACGCGGACCAGGAAGTCGTACTCGGTCCGGGTCAGGCCGTCGTCGCCCACGTAGGTGTACTCGCCCACCTGGTCGAGGACGTGCGAGAGGAACCAGCCGGTCTCCTCGGTGATCTCCCGGCGGAGCGCCGTGTCGATGTCCTCGCCGGGTTCCACGTGGCCACCGACGATGTCCCAACAGTTGGGGAAGAGGCGTCGGTGGGGTGAGCGTCGCTGGAAGAAGATGCGGCCGTCGTGGTCGACGATCAGCGCGCCGGCGCAGCGCAGGGGCTCGGTGGACACCATTCGACAGTAGCGAGCGTTCGTGTTGTGCCAAGGCGCGGCCTTGTCCCGGAAACATCCACCGACGACCATGTTCCTACCGGATGCCACCGTCCCAAGGGAGTGATGTGTGATGCAGGTACGGGATGCCATGTCCAGCCAGGTTCTCGTCGTCGGCCCGGAGCACACGCTCCGCCAGGCGGCCCGGATGATGTCGGCCCGCGGTGTCGGGTCGGCGGTCGTGATCGACCCGGATTCCGAGGGAGTCGGGATCATGACCGAACGCGATGTCTTGAAGGCTGTCGGCGCGGGCCTGGACTGTGACGTGGAACGCACCGGGGCCCACCTGACCTGGGACGTCGTCTACGCCGGGCCGGAGTGGACGGTGGCCGAGGCCGCTGCGGCGATGGCCCGGGGCGGTTTCCGGCACCTGGTGGTGCTGGACGGTCGGGAGGTGGCCGGGGTGATCTCGGTCCGGGACATCATGCGGGTGTGGGCGGAAAGCCAGGCCGTCGCGACGACCTGACCGGGTGAGGTGTGGCCGGTCGGATCGACGGGTAAGCATCCCTTGCGGGCGCGGAGAGACCGTCACCCGCAGGGGAGGGCCCGATGCGTGACGCGGAGCGCCTGGTCGAGCAGCAGTACGCCATGCTCCTGCGTCGGGATGTGGCCCGTCTGCCGGATCTCTACGCCCCGGAGGCGTTCTACGCCATGCCGGGCGTGACGGTCCGACCGATCGAGCTGCCCGCACTCCTGCGTACCTGGACCGGCGCCTTTCCGGACCTGCGGGTCGACGCGCTTGGCGCGGTCCGCACCGGCGGTGGCGCCGCCGTCGAGCTGCGCCTGACCGGCACCCACACCGGCACGCTGCACTCGCCGTACGGCACCGTCGCGCCGACCGGCCGGACGGTGAGCTGGGAGGTGGCCGACGTGGTCCGGGCCCGCAAGGGTCGGATCACCGCCTGGCGTTCCTACTTCGACTGGAGCCAACTCCTCGATGCGCTCGGCGTGCAGTTTGAGGGGCTTTCCCGGGCTGCGCACCACGACGCGCTCGCCCTTCCGGTCTGAGTTGTCGCCGACCGGTGGAGTCGGGTCACCCGTCCCGGTGGCTCAGGATGCGGACATCGCCGTGCCGTCCGCGCGAGCCCCGTCGCCGCCCGTACGCTCAACATCCATGACCGCCGAGCAGTTGATCTCCTTTGCCCGTGGGGCTCCCTCGCTGGACATCGTCGATGTCGAGGGGCTCAAGGCCGCCGCCGTCCGCGCCTTCGACGCCGACCCCGCGGGGGTGACGGCGTACGGCACCTCCGTCGGTTACGTTCCGCTGCGAAAGTGGATCGCCGAAAAGCACGGGGTCGAGACCAATCAGGTGCTGGTCACCAACGGGTCGCTCCAGGCCGACGCGTTCCTCTTCGACCACCTGGTCCGCCCCGGCGACGCGGTGGTGGTGGAACGCCCGACGTACGACCGGACGCTGCTCAACCTTCAGCGGATGGGCGGTGAGCTGCACGGCATCTCCGTCCAGCCGGACGGTCTCGACACGGCCGAGCTGCGCAAGCTGCTGGAGTCCGGGGTCCGGCCCCGGCTCGCGCACGTGATCCCGAACTACCAGAACCCGGCCGGAATGACGCTCTCCCTGGAGAAGCGTCGGGAGTTGCTCGACCTGGCCGCCGAGTACGAGTTCACCATCTTCGAGGACGACCCGTACGCGGACATCCGCTTCCGTGGCGAGGCGTTGCCGTCGATGCTCTCGCTGGACACCCGCAACGTGGTGGTGCACGCGTCGAGCTTCACCAAGACGGTCTGCCCGGGTGTCCGGGTCGGATACCTGGTCGGTCCGGCGGACCTGATCGCCGACATCGCCAAGAACGCGACGAGTCTCTACATCTCGCCGGGGATGGTGTCCCAGGCGATCGTGCACCAGTTCTGCGTCTCCGGTGACATCGACCGCTCCATCGAGACGGTACGCGCGGCGTTGGGTGAGCGGGCCCGGGTGCTCGCCGAGTCGTTGCGCCGGCACCTGCCGCAGGCGCGGTTCGTGGAGCCTGACGGCGGCTACTTCCTCTGGGTGGAGTTCCCGGAGGACGTGCTCGTGGACCGGCTCGCCCCGGCTGCTGCCGAGCGTGGGGTCGCCGTGGTCAAGGGCAGCGACTTCGTGCTGGACGGTGGGCGGCACGCCCTTCGACTGGCCTTCTCGGCGGTGACCGCCGATCGGATCGACGAGGGCGTCCGTCGTCTCGCGGACGCTGTCGAGGCCGTCCGCAGCTGAACGAACTGTCGGGTTCCTGACAGAACGACGATGCCGGCCGTCCCGGGACTCCCGCCCGGGCGGCCGGCGGCCCACAATGCTGCGAGCGTCATTCGTGTTATGTCGCGGAGATCACCGCCCGACCCTCCCCCGGGCCGGCCACGACCCGGATGACGCGGCAGCACAACCTCCCGCCCCCACGGGTGTCGGGTGGGCCGTGTCGTTCCCGCACACCCCCCGATGCGGCCCGGCCCACCCGGCACCACCCCTGCGCGACCGCCGTCACACGCTCCCTCGACCGCAGTCGGCGTAGCCTGCAAGCCGCAGCTGAGCGCGGGAGGTGACGCGATGACGGATCGGACAGAGCGGGACCGGACGGCACCGTCGACCACCGGTCGGGTGTTGCGACCCCGGGCGTGGCCCTCCCCGGTCCGGGCGATGACCCGGATCCTGCACACCGACGGCGCGCCACCGGCGCCGACCCCCACCGGCGCCGGTCGCAGCTCGGTCGTCGACTGCGCGCTCTACGTCGACGGCAAGCGGCAACCCGGCGACTGGACGTACGCGGAGGCTCTGACCGCGGCCCGCCGCGAGGAGCACGGCTTCGTCTGGCTCGGCCTGCACCAGCCGGAGCTGGCCGAGATGACCGCCATCGCGGAGACCTACGGTCTGCACGAGCTCGCCGTCGAGGACGCCGTCAAGGCCGAGCAGCGCCCCAAGCTGGAGCGGTTCGGCGAGGTCGTCTTCCTGGTGCTGCGTACCGCCAGGTACTGCGAGCACGCCGAGCTGACCGAGAACTCCGAGGTCGTGGAGACCGGCCAGGTGATGCTCTTCATCGGCCCGAACTTCGTGATCAGCGTCCGGCACGGCGACGCCTGCCGGCTCGCCCCGATCCGCGCAGACCTGGAGACCAAGCAGGACCTGCTGCTGCACGGCCCGTGGGCGGTGGCGTACGGGGTGACCGACCGGGTGGTGGACCTCTACCTGGAGGTGGCCGAGCAGATCGAGGACGACCTGGACGTGCTGGAGGCCGAGGTCTTCGACCGGCACGGCCACGGGCGGATCCAGCGGATCTACCAGATGAAGCGGGAGCTGGTGGAGTTCAAGCGGGCGGTGGTGCCGTTGCAGCGGCCGCTGATGACGCTGACCTCGCAGGTCAACCGGGACGTGCCGAAGGAGGTCCGCCGCTACTTCCGGGACGTGCAGGACCACCTCAGCCGCACCGTGGAGCAGGTGAACTCCTACGACGACCTGCTGAACTCGATCCTCCAGGCGCGGTTGGCGCAGGTCACCGTCGACCAGAACAACGACATGCGCAAGATCGCCGCCTGGGCGGCCATCGCCGCGGTCTGGACCTCCATCGCCGGCGTCGAGGGCATGAACTTCGACAACATGCCCGAGCTGAAGATGACGTACGGCTATCCGGTGGCCCTGGCCCTGATGCTCGGCGTCTCGCTGGCTCTCTACCGCTGGTTCCGCCGCAACGGCTGGCTCTGACCGCGACCGCGACACGGAAGCGCCGACGCGCGGAGTGATCCGCGCGCCGGCGCTCGATGCCTGATCGCCGGGGTCAGCGCCGCCCGTTGGTGCGGGCGGTGTCCTTGCCCAGGGCCTTGGTGAGGTCGTCGGTCGGCCGACCGGAGACGTTCGTGGCGCCCTCGGCGACCGAGGGGACCTTGTCGGTCGGGCGGATGCCGGTCTGCTTGGCCGGGCTGGTGGTGCTGGCGCTGGTGCCGCCGGCCACCGCCGAGCTGCCCGCGCCGGTCATCCCCGCCGCGCCGGCCATGGCGGACCCGTCGCTGCCCTTGGTGGCGGACGGCGTACGCACCTCGATCGAGTCGACCTCGTCGCGCATCGGCTCCAGGGTGCGGGTCGGGTCGTACTCGGCCCACTCCTGCTGCTCCCGGCGGCGACGAAGCGCGACCGCGCCGGCCAGGCCGGCGATGGCACCCGCCGCCAACAGGCCGGTCATCATCGAGCCGCGACGGCGCGGCTGCTTCTTCTTACCAGTGATCCGCATGGTCTTCGACTTGGCCTTCCTGGTCAGCGGCCCTGCCTGCGCGGCGCCGTCACGGGCCGCCGCCGCCAGCGGCGCCAGCGTGGTGAGTGTCGTCCCCCAGCCGGTCGACGCGCGGTCGCGCACCTTCGCGGCGGTCGGCGCCACGTAGCTCCGGGCCACCTGGACCCGCGGGCCGACGGTCGCGCCAGCGCCCGTGGCGGCGTGGTTGGCTGCCTGCATCAGGTGGCTGATGCTCTGGTTCAGCTCGGCCCTCGCCAGCTGCCCCTGGGACTTGCGCCGCCCGAATCCAAACACGGTCCTACCTCCTGGGAGTTGTTCCTTCGTCATCCTCCACCTTCGGATGCCTCCGCGATGCCAGATCGGGCACATGGGAGGATCCGCATGGAACTGACCAACGAGTGAGGAGTACCCGTGGCCGAGGCTGTCTACGCCACCTTGCACACCAACGCTGGCCCGATCCGGCTGGAGCTCTTCCCGAACCACGCTCCGAAGACGGTCCGCAACTTCATCGACCTGGCCGAGGGCAACCGGGAGTACACCGACCCGCGCACCGGTCAGCCGGGCAGCGGGCCGTACTACGACGGCACCATCTCGCACCGGGTGATCAGCGGGTTCATGGTCCAGATGGGCGACCCGACCGGCACCGGTCGGGGTGGGCCGGGTTACAAGTTCGCCGACGAGTTCCACCCGGAGTTGCGCTTCGACCGGCCCTACCTGCTGGCGATGGCGAACGCCGGACCGGGCACCAACGGTTCGCAGTTCTTCATCACCGTGTCGCCGACGCCCCACCTGAACAACCGGCACACGATCTTCGGGCAGGTCGCCGACGAGCAGTCGGTGAAGATCGTCGACTCGATCGCGAACACCCCGACCGGCCCGAGCGACCGTCCGCTGCAGGACGTCGTCATCGAGCGGGTCGAGATCGAGCGGTCTGCTGCCTGAGCGACCGGCGAGGTACCTTTGCTCGCATGATTGAGCGCTCCGGAGCACCGCACCGTCCGGCGTCGGTGGTTCGCGCGGCGGTGGACGGCGGGTCGACCCGGTGAGCGAGTCGCCGCCGACGACCCCGGTCTGCTACCGGCACCCCGGCCGGGAGACCTACGTCCGGTGCACCCGCTGCGACCGGCCGATCTGCCCGGAGTGCATGCGGGAGGCGTCGGTCGGGCACCAGTGCCCGGAGTGCGTCAACGAGGGCCGTCGCAGTGTCCGGCCGGCGCGTACCGCCTTCGGTGGCGGTACGGCCGGCCGGCACGGCTATGTCACCAAGGCCCTGATCGCCGTGAACGTGCTGCTCATGCTGCTCTCCATCGCCTCGGACCGGGGTGGGGACGCAGCGGTGGGCGGTTCCGGCTTCGGCGGCCTGATGGGTGGCAGCACCCCGCTGACCAACTGGGGGTCGGTGCTCGGGCTGGCGGTCTTCCCCGACGGCACGCTCGGTGGCATCGCGGACGGCCAGTGGTACCGGCTGATCACCGCGATGTTCCTGCACTACGGCGTGATCCACCTGCTGCTCAACATGTGGGCGCTGTGGGTGCTCGGCCGGTCGTTGGAGGCCAACCTCGGGCCGCTGCGCTTCGGCGCGCTCTACCTGATCGGGGGGCTCGGCGGCAACGTGGCCGCGTACCTGTTCAGCGCTCAGAACTCGGCCACCGCCGGGGCGTCGACAGCCGTCTTCGGCCTCTTCGCCGCGCTGATCATCATCGAGCGGAAGATGGGCCGGGACATCTCCCAGGTGATCCCGATCCTGGTGATCAACCTGGTGTTCACCCTGACCGTGCCGGGCATCTCCATCCCCGGGCACCTGGGCGGTCTGGTGGTCGGTGCGCTGATGGCACTGGTGCTCGCGTACGCGCCGCGCGGTCGACGCACGCTGGTGCAGGTCGTCGGCGGAGCGATCATCCTGCTGGCCCTGGTCGGCCTGGTCCTCGTCCGCACCGCCTACCTGCTCGGCTGACCGATCAGGGGTGCGGGCGGGCGGCGTGCAGCTCGGCGACCACCTCGTCCGGGGTGGCGCCGAGGTCGAATCGGCCGAAGAGGTGCAGCGAATCACCGGCGTCGATCTCCAGGACCTCGGACGTCAGCCCCAACCGCGGTCGACGGTCCACGGTGATCGCCTCGATGGTCGGCCAGGGCAGCAGCCGGTGGCCGGCGAACCCGTGGATGACGGTGAGTCCAGTCGGATCGACCGCCAACCGAACCGGTGCGATCAGGTCGCGTACCGCCCAGACGACCAGGACGGCTGCGGTCAGAATGGCGAGCACCAGCCGGACCGCGTCGCCGTCGGCGAAGAGCAACCCGAGTGCGATCAGCAGAACGGCACCGGCGAGCTTCGCCGCGGGCAGGGTCGACGGCACCCGCCACTGCCGGGGTCCGGTGATGTCATCCACCCGCCCAGCATGCCAGCGGTCACGGCCTCCCGCTGCCGTCGATCATGGAGTTGTGGTGCCCCACATATGGTGCGAAGTGGAACCTTCTGCCCACCACCACTCCATGATCGACGCCGGAGAGGGCTGAGCGGCGGCCCGCCGCGTCGGCGTAGGATCGGGGCAGCCCAAGTTACCGGGGAGTAAACATGAGTGACGCTGTCATCGTCGGCGCGGTGCGTACCCCGGTCGGGCGGCGTAAGGGCAGCCTCGCCGGCGTCCACCCGGTCGATCTCTCGGCGCACGTGCTGCGCGCCCTCGCCGAGCGCACCGGGCTCGACCCGACGCAGGTCGACGACGTCTTCTGGGGCTGCGTGTCCCAGGTCGGCGAGCAGTCGTGGAACATCGCCCGCAACGGCGTGCTCGCCGCCGGCTGGCCCGAGACGGTGCCGGGCACGACACTGGACCGGCAGTGTGGCTCCAGCCAGCAGGCTCTGCACTTCGCGGCCGCCACTGTGCTCTCCGGTCAGGCCGATCTGGTGGTCGCCGGTGGCGTCGAGTCGATGACCCGGGTTCCGATGGGCTCCAGCGTGGCCGGCGGCATGCCGTTCAGCGACCAGCTCCGGGACCGGTACCGGGGTGTCGAGGGCTTCGCCGACGACGCGCCCCTGCCGTTCAACCAGGGTGTCGGGGCCGAGCTGATCGCCCAGCGGTGGCGGCTCACGCGTACGCAGCTCGACGAGTTCGCGCTGGCCAGCCACGAGAAGGCGGCCGCAGCGCAGGACGCCGGAGCATTCGAACCCGAGCTGACGCCGGTGCCGCTCGGCGATGGCGGCAAGTTCGCCGCCGACGAGGGCATCCGCCGGGACACGACGTTGGACAAACTCGCTGAACTCGCCACCCCGTTCCGCGCCGACGGTGTGGTGACCGCCGGGTCCGCGTCCCAGATCTCCGACGGCGCCGCGGCCCTCGCGGTGACGACCTCCGAGTGGGCGAGCCGGCACGGCCTGCGGCCCCTGGCCCGGATCCACACCGCCGTGGTCGCCGCCGACGACCCGGTCACCATGCTCACCGCGCCCATCCCGGCCACCGCGAAGGCGCTGCGCCGCGCGGGGCTGGGCATCGAGGAGATCGGGGTGTACGAGGTGAACGAGGCGTTCGCCCCGGTGCCGCTGGCGTGGTTGGCGGAGACCGAGGCGGACCCGGAGCGGTTGAACCCACGTGGAGGGGCGATCGCCCTCGGCCACCCGCTCGGCGGCTCCGGCGCCCGGATCATGACCACCATGCTTCAGCACATGCGGGACAACGGGATCCGCTACGGCCTGCAGACCATGTGCGAGGGCGGCGGCATGGCCAACGCCACCATCGTCGAGCTGATCTGACACCTGTCGGAAAAGGCGTCGCCCCGACCCGACCGGGCGGCCTAGGGTGCCCAGCGTGACGACGACCCCTGCTGAGCGCAGCCCTGACTGGTCCGACGAGCAGTGGCAGGTGCGGGCCCGCTCCTGGGTGGACGCGCAACTGAGTCTCGCCGGCCGACGGGTGACCGGGTTGGTGGAGCCTCGGGTGCGTCCGTGGTCACTGGTCTGGCGGGTGCCCACCGACGACGGCACGGTCTGGTTCAAGGCCAACAACCCGGGCACTGTGCACGAGGCAGTTCTGGTCGAGACGCTCGCCGAGCTGACCCCCGAACGGGTGCTGACCCCGATCGCCGTGGACCGGGAGCAGGGCTGGTCGTTGCTGCCCGACGGTGGTGAGTCGTTGCGCGACGTGCTGGGGCGCGACCCCGACCTTTCGCACTGGGAGCGGGCGCTCCCCGGGTACGCGGCACTGCAACTGGCGAGCGCGCCGCGCGCCGACGAGCTGGTCGCCCTGGGCGTGCCGGACCACCGTCCGGAGGTGCTGGCCGGCCTCTTCGCCGAGCTGCTCGACGATCACGGGGCGCTGCTGATCGGTGCCGAGGGCGGGCTCAGCCAGGACATGTACGAGCGGTTGCGGGCGGAGCTGCCGTCGTACGCCGAGCGGTGCCGCCGGCTCGCCGACATTGGGATTCCGGCCACCGTGCAACACGACGACCTGCACGACGGCAACGTCTTCGCGGGCACGGACGGATACCGCTACTTCGACTGGGGCGACGCGTCGGTGGCGCACCCGTTCGGCACGCTGCTGGTGACCCTGCGTTCCATCCGGTACGCCAAGAAGCCGGCGGCCGACGACACCCAACTGGCCCGGTTGCGTGACGCCTACCTGGAGGCGTGGACCGACCGGTACGACCGTCGGACCCTCGTCGAGGCCGCGGACCTCGCGATCGAACTGGGCCCGGTGAGCCGCTCGCTCTCCTGGCGTCGCGCCCTGGACACGCCGGGCGAGTCGCGTGCCGAGTACGCCGACGCGGTTCCCGGCTGGCTGGAGGAGCTCTTCGCCGCTGACCCGTTCCAGCCGGAATCCTGACCACGATCCGTCGGAGTCGGAAGTCGGACAGCCAGTGCGTCCCGGTGGCGTGGAACTTCCAAAAATCCGGCGTGACCCACGTCACCCCGTCGGGGGCGTCGTTGGGCAGGTCATGGACGTCTTCTCCCGAACGTTCCTCCCGGCCGCCGCTGAGGCTGGCCTGGCCGTGCAGACCGTGAGCCGGCATATGCCGGTCTTCCGGCGCTGTGTCGGCTCCGGTGACGCCACCATCCTGGTCACCCGTTGCAGCCGCCCCGACCGTCCGGTCACCGGCGACTACCTGCTGCTGCTCACTCACCGTCGACTGGTGGTGACCCAGCAGACCCGACTCCTGCACCGACTGCGCCTGCACCTCAACACCGAGTTGCGGGAACTGAGCAACGTGACCTGGAGCCCGGACCCACGACTGCAGTGCGTCGAGTTGGCGGCCACGGCGATCGACGGGATCCGCGAGCGGTTCCTCATCCGTACCAGTCACCCGAAGCGGGTGTGGCAGCTCGACGCGCTGCTCAACCACGCGTTCCGGACGCGCCTGCGGGTGCCCCGGGAGCGCGTCGTCGCCACGATCAGCGACACGCCGGCCACCGCTCGGCCCAGCGCGTTCCGCCCGGCCCCGGTGAGCTGACCAGCTCTCACCGGGCGCCTTGCGCCGCTCTTACCTAACCCGAACACGCACCGATCGCGCCGGCCCGCCCGGTCGGCAATCATGGGCCGGTGACCGTCGAACCGCCGCACCGCGGGCTCGTCCTCGTGGTCGAGGACGAGCCGGCCATCGCCGACCTGGTCCGGCTCTATCTCACCCGGGACGGGTTCGGCGTCCACCTGGAACGCGACGGTGTGGCCGGTCTGAGCGCCGCCCGCCGGCTACGCCCGGTGGCCTGCGTTCTGGACATCGCGCTGCCGGGCCTGCCCGGCACCGAGATCTGTCGTCAGCTGCGCGAGGCCGGCGACTGGACACCGGTCATCTTCCTCACCGCCCGCGACGACGAGGTCGATCGGATCGTCGGCCTGGAGTTGGGTGCCGACGACTACGTGACCAAGCCGTTCAGCCCTCGGGAGTTGGTCGCCCGGGTACGCGCGGTGCTGCGCCGTTCCGCCGGTGGGCCGGAGGGCGCGGAGCGGCCGCGCGTCGTCGGGCCGGTGACGCTCGACCCGGCACGCCGGACGGTCAGCGTCGGGGGTGCACCGGTGCAGCTCACCTCCACCGAGTTCGACCTGCTGGCCCACCTGATGGCCCGGCCCGGCCGGGTCTTCACCCGTGAGGAGTTGCTGGCCGGGGTCTGGGGGTACGCCGCACACGCCGGCACCCGCACCGTGGACGTGCACGTCGCCCAGGTACGGGCGAAGCTCGGCCCCGCCAGCGTGATCCGCACCCACCGCGGCGTCGGGTACGCGGTCGATGCCTGACCGTCCCGAGCGCGTCGAGTCGCCGACCATGACCCTGCCGGTGGTCGGCGCCAACCCGCCGGCCGCACCTCGGCGTGGCCGCTTCGGTCGTACGCTGACCGCCCGGGCGGTGCTCGTCACGTGCGCGGTGGCGCTGGTGTCGGTGCTGGTCACCGCGATCGTGGCGGTGCCGTTGGCGATCCGCGGAGCGGAGCGACGAGACCAGGACGCGCTCGCCGCCCAGGCCCGGCTCGCCGCCGAGGTGCTACGGACCCGACTGGACCGGGGTCGCAGCACCGACGAGGAGCGGCTCATCCAACAACTGCGCAACCAGGGCATCAACGCGTACCTGATCCGGCGCGGGACGGTCGACCGACCGGGCCTGCCGCCGCGGGTGGTGCAGCGGATCGAGCAGGGCCGCAACGTGTCGGTCCGGCGCGTCGTCAACGGGAAACGGGCCCTGGTCGAGGGCCGTGCGCTGCCCAACGGCAACGGCGTGGTGCTGTCCCGTCCGTCGTCGGACGGGCTCTGGGCCCAGGTGCTGCGCAGCCTCTGGTTGCCGCTCCTGGCCGGGCTGGCCGCCGGTGTGGCGGCCGGTCTGCTGCTGGCCCGCCGGC
>NZ_JBSFBM010000052.1:0-26420 GCF_053592955.1 Micromonospora sp. NPDC002411
GCCGGCGCCGACGAGGTCTACGCGGCCACCGACGCGGTGGAGGCGGCGGCGCTCCTGCAGGCCCGTCGGCTGGCGCACCCGGCGATGGAGAAGTTCGCCGCCGACGCGTACCCGGGCGGCAACGGCGGTCTGGTGATCGACGACGTGGCGGTGCCACGTGGCTCGCTCGCGGCGCTGCTGGACGGGGTGGCCCGGATCGCGGCGGAGTGCGAGGTGCCGATCGGCGTGGTGGGGCATGCCGGGGACGGCAACATGCACCCGAACATCGTGGTCGACCGGGCCGACCCGGCGAGCGTGGAGCGGGGCCGGCGGGCGTTCGACGAGATCATGCGGCTCGGCCTCGACCTGGGCGGCACGTGCACCGGCGAGCACGGGGTGGGGCTGCTCAAGCGGGACTGGCTGGCCCGGGAGATCGGGCCGGTCGGCGTCCGGGTGCACCAGGCGATCAAGTCGGCGCTCGACCCGGCCGGTCTGCTCAACCCGGGCAAGGTGCTCTGAGCGGCTGCGGTCAGCCCTTGACCTCGGCCGGGGTCGCCTGGGTGAGCAGCAGCAGGATCTCGCCGGCGACAGGTGTGCGCTCCTCACCCGGGCAGTCCTGCGAGGTGATCAGCCCGGCCGAGGTGATGAGGCTGGACGTCAGCGCGTCGATGCAGGTGGTCCGGTAGCGCCGGGCCTGGTCGGTCTCGTCGGCCAGCGCCGGGTTGGCGAGCAGCACCTGGAGCCGTTCGGTCAACTCCGGGGCGAGGGTGCCCCGGGAGGTAACCCCGTCGCCGGCGCAGTCGAGGCACTGCCACGCGCCGTTGCGCTCGACGCTCAGGGTGCGCAGTGGGCCGTCCTCGCCGAGCCGTTGGACCAGGGTGACCTGACCGGCAGCGACGGTGGCGGGTATCTCCAGTTGCGACCCACCTCCCGCCACGGCTGCGGTCGGTTGCGCGACGGTTTTACCCGGCTCGCCGCCGTCGAACAGCGAGCACCCGGTCAGGGCGCCGGCGAGCGCGACGGCGAGGAGGGGTGGGAGCAGACGGGGGCGCGCGCGGGGTAGCACGCGCGGAAACCTACCCCACCGTAGGTAGCGTTCGAAACCACCATCCGGGTCGGTATCGATGGTTACCCATTGGTAACGTCGCAATTCGTCATCGAGCGGACGATCGCAGCTCCGCCTGGTCGTCGTCGCCACCCCGGTCGGCCGCGTAACCACGAACGTCCGGAGCACCGAGCCGGGCCGCGTCCGCCGCCGCGTCGTCCGGCATCAGCTGAGACTGCCGCTCCGCCTCCACCCGGGCGCGGTAGTGCTCCACCTCGCGGGCCCGGGTCGCCGCGTCCCAACCCAGCACCGCGCCCATCAACTCGGCGGCGTGCTCCGCCGACTCCAACCCCCGATGACTGGTCTCGAACGAGATCCGCGTCCGTCGGGTCAGCACGTCCTCCAGGTGCAGCGCGCCCTCGGCCCGCGCCGCGTACGCGACCTCGGCCGCCAGATACTCCGGAGCACCCGCCAGCGGAGACGCGAGCAGCGGATCGGCGTCGACAAGCGTCAGCAGGTCCAGGGCGAGGCTGCCGTACCGCTCCAGCAGATGCTCCACCACACCCACCGGTACGCCGTGCCGGCGGGCCAGGTCGGCCCGGTCCCGCCACATCGCCGGATATCCGTCGGCGCCCAGCAGCGGCAGGTCGGCGGTACGCGACGGGCGGGTCCCACCGAGCCTGCGGGCCGCACGGTCGACCACGTCGGAGGCCATCACCCGGTACGTCGTGTACTTGCCACCGGCGACCAGCAGCAACCCGAGCATCGGCTCGAAGACCGCGTGCTCGCGGGAGAGCTTCGAGGTCGAGTCGGCCTCGCCGGCCAGCAGCGGCCGCAGCCCCGCGTAGACGCCCTCGATGTCGGCGGTGGTCAACGGCCGGTCCAGCACGGTGTTGACCTGTTCGAGGAGGTAGTCGATGTCGCTCGCGGAGGCCGCCGGGTGGGACCGGTCCAGCCGCCAGTCGGTGTCCGTGGTGCCGATGATCCAGTGCCCGCCCCACGGGATGACGAAGAGCACCGACTTCGCCGTACGCAGGATGAGCCCGGTCTCACCGGTGATCGCCGAGCGGGGCACCACCAGGTGCACCCCCTTGGACGCGCGTACCCGGATGCCGGGCCGCAGGCCCACGTCGTTCAGCATCCGGGACATGTCGTCGCTCCACACACCCGTGGCGGCGATGACGGTACGGGCGTGCACCTCGAACTCCGCGTCCGGTGAGCCCGCCGGCGCCTCCAGGTCGCGTACGCGGACACCTGTCACCTCACGCGCCTGCCGGATCAGCCCGACGGCACGGGCGCTGCTCACCACTGTCGCGCCGAGGCTGGCGGCGGTGCGGGCCAGGGTGACCACCAGGCGGGCGTCGTCGACCTGCCCGTCGTAGTAGCGGATCGCCCCGGCCAGCGCGTCGGCCCGCAGACTCGGGAAGATCCGGCGGGCGCCCTCCCGGGTCAGGTGCCGGTGCAGCGGCATCCCCCGGCCACCGCCGAAGAGCCCGGCGAAGGCGTCGTAGGTGGCCACGCCCGCGCCGTAGTACGAGCGGCGGAAGATCCGGGCGGGCAGGTCGCGCAGGCCCCGGCCGGCCGGCAGCGGCACCAGGAACGGCACCGGACGGACCAGGTGCGGCGCGAGCCGGGTGGCGAGCAGGCCGCGCTCGGTGAGCGCCTCGTGCACCAGGTGGAACTCCAACTGCTCCAGGTAGCGCAGGCCGCCGTGGATGAGTTTGCTGGACCGGCTGGAGGTGCCGGCGGCGAGGTCGCGCGCCTCGACGAGGGCCACCTTGAGGCCCCGGGACGCCGCGTCCAGGGCCGCGCCGGCACCTGTCACCCCGCCCCCGATGACCAGCACGTCGAAGCGCTCGGCGCGCAGTCGGCGCAGGTCGGACACGCGGCGGACCGGCGACAGCTGGCCGGCGACGGATCGGGAGACATTCGGATCACGCACCCGTCCACGGTAACCCCGTGCCCGCCTGTCGACATTCGTCGCCCGCCCGTGCCGTGCTCGCCTGTACCCCGCTCGGACCGGCGTAGCCGCCCCTCCTGCCTTGATCAGGGCCTCCATCCGACCGCGACGCGATGTCCGGGTCTGAACCGTTCGACATTGGTCGTAAGGTTCTCGGATGCACGGTGAGCCTGCGCACCACGACCTCAACGATCGCGGTTCCCCCTGGCCGGTGGTCGCGGCCGTGCTGGTCGGCTGCTGGACGGTCGCGGTCACCGTGGCCATCCAGTCCGGCGGCTGGGTCACCGATCAGGTGCTGCTCGGGTTCGGACGGGACCGGGTCGGCTGGCTCTGGCCGGTGCTCGGCCTGGCCGCTGTCGTGCTGGTGGGCACGCCCGCCCTGCTGCTCGCCGTCGTGCCCCGGTTGACAACGGTCCGGGCCACCGGGCGGGTCTGGTTCGTCGGGGCCGTCGCGCTCGCGGTGCTCACCGCGCTGCGGGTCGTGCCGCCGGTGCACCACGAGGCGTACCTCGCCGCGCTGGCCGCCGTAGCCACGCTCACCGCACTTGTCGTGCGCCGGTCGGCCCGCCGGCAGGCGTACCCGGGAGCAGCCGCAGCGGTCAGCGGCGCGGCACCCACCGAGAACAGCGACACCGCGCGGATCGAAGCCGACGACGTCGCACGGGTCGGAGCCGACGACGTCGCACCGACCGAAGCCGGCGACGCCGCACGGACCGGGGCAGAGCCGGCCGGACGTGCACACCGGCCGGGGGCGGTGCCGCTGCTCGCGGTCGCCGCCGGGTTGGCGATGCTGCTGCCGTGGGCCTGGCTGGGCGCGCTCGGCGGGCTCCTGGAGACGATGCTCGCGCTGCTGGCGTCCGCCGCGCTCGGATTGTTGGCCGCGACCCTGCTGGACGCCACGTTCTGGTCCCGGTTCGCGGTCGGCCGGCCACCCCGGCCGGGCCGGCTGGTGCTGGTCGGAGGCCTGGTCGCCGGGGTTGCGCTGCTGCTGCTCGCGGCCGGCACCGGCCAGTCCGGCGCGCAGTTGCCCGCGCTGTGGACCCTGCCGCCGGCGGGCTTCGCACTGGCCGCCCTGTGGGCTGCGGCCTGGCGGCCCACCGTCGACCCGGCCGACGCCGCACGCGCCGGCCGGACGGCGACCGGTTGGCTCGTGGGCCTGACCGCGCTCGGCCCGCTCGCCTTCACCGACCCGGAAGAGATCAGCCTGCTGCTGATCGGCACCCGGGACGTTCCGTTCTGGGTGGCGGCTGCGACCGGCGCCGGGCTCGCCGTCGCCGTCCTGGTCGCCATCGGGTACGCGGTGCTGCTCGCCCGGCCGTCGGCGCGTACCCCGAACCGTCGGGTCGCCGCGGTGACCGCCATGGTGCTGTTGGTGGCGTTCGGCGTGGTCGACCTCGGCCCCGGCCAACCCGGCCTCTACGGCGAGCGGCTGCTGGTGGTGCTGCGCGCGCAGGCGGACCTGACCGGTCTGCCGACCGGCGCGGCGGGTCGGGCCGGTCGGGACGCCCGGGCGACGGAGGTCTACCGGCGGCTGGTGGCGACCGCCGAGCAGAGCCAGGCCGACCTGCTCCGGGAGCTGAACCGACTCCGACTCGACCCGGTGTCGTACTACCTCGTGAACGCCGTCGAGGTGGACGGCGGCCCGGCGGTGCGCGCGTGGCTCGCCCGCCGGCCGGAGGTGGACCGGGTGCTGATCAGCCAACGCCTCCGCCCACTGCCGGCCCCGGCCGGGCAGAGCCGGGGCACCGCGCCCAAGCCCACCGGTCCGGAGTGGAACATCAGCCAGATCGGTGCCGACAAGGTCTGGTCCCAGCTCGGGGTGACCGGATCGGGCATCGTGGTCGGCAGCTCGGACTCGGGGGTGGACGGCACCCACCCGGCGCTGCGAGCGCAGTTCCGCGGTGGCGACGACTCCTGGTACGACCCGTGGGACGGCACCCGCAGCCCCACCGACCAGGGCGGACACGGCACCCACACGGTCGGCAGCGCGGTCGGGCGGGACGGCATCGGGGTGGCCCCGGACGCGCAGTGGGTGGGCTGCGTCAACCTGGACCGCAACCTCGGCAGCCCCGGGCACTACCTGGACTGCCTCCAGTTCATGCTGGCCCCGTTCCCGACCGGTGGCGACCCGTTCACGGACGGCCGCCCGGAGCGCGCACCGCAGGTGTTGACCAATTCGTGGGGCTGCCCGTCCATCGAGGGGTGCGACCGGCGTGTGCTGCGACCGGCCACCGCAGCTCTGGACGCCGCCGGGATCTTCGTGGTCGCCGCGGCCGGCAACACCGGCCCGTGGTGCACGTCGATCGACGACCCGCCAGCCCCGTTCCCCGACGTGCTGACCGTGGGCGCTGTGGACTCGCAGGGACGGGTCGCGGAGTTCTCCTCGCGCGGGCCGGTGCCGGGCGTGGGTAAGCCGGACGTGCTGGCGCCGGGTGTCGATGTGGTGTCGGCCATGCCGGGCGGCACGTACGCGGCGCTGGACGGCACTTCGATGGCGACCCCGCAGGTGGCGGGGGTGGTCGCACTGATGTGGTCGGCGAACCCCGCGCTGGTCGGCGACCTGACCCGGACCCGGCAGATCCTGCGGGACACCGCCACGGCGGCCACCCCGACGTACCGCTCCCGCAACCCGTCCGACGACTGCGGCACTCCGTCGAACGTCACCGGCGCCGGCCAGGTCGACGCGTACGCCGCTGTCAGCGCCGCCGCGGGGGTGCGACCCGGTACCCGGTGATCTAGGGTCGGCGACCATGGACGCCGAGATCACCGTCACCGAGCTGAGCGCCGACCTGGTCCCCGCCGTGGTGCGGCTCTGCGAGCAGGCTCTGGACCTGCCCGAGGACGCCGCCGAGGCGGCACCCATCGTGGACGTGCTCTGGCCTCGGGCCGCCGGCGACCGGCGGGTGGTGGGGCTGGGCGCGTACCGGGACGCGGACCTGGTCGGGGTGTTGATCTGCTCGGAGTCGTCGACCGAGCCGGGCATCGGGCACGTCGACCTGGTCGCGGTTCTCCCGCAGCAGCGCCGTCGAGGTGTCGGCCGTTCGCTGCTGCGCCGGGCCGAGCAGGTGCTCGCCGAGCGCGGCGTGACCGAGGTGCTGTTGGCCGGGAACCCGCCGTACTACGCGTGGCCGGGCATCGACGTCCGCTACACGCCGGCGGTGTGCACCGCCCTGACGCTGGGCTACCAGCAGGACCGGACCGCCTGGAACATGACCGCCGACCTGTCGTACGACGGGTCGCCGGCACTGCGGTCCACGGAGGCGGCGGAGCGTCGGCTGGCCGACCAGGGCGTGACCGTACGCCGGGCGGAGCCGAGGGACCTGCCGGCGCTCACCACGTTCGCCCGGTCCACCTTCGGCGGCACGTGGGACGGAGAGTTGAGCGGGTCGGTGGGTCGTGACGGCGCTGGCTGCCACCTGGCGGAGCGGGGCGGCGAGGTGCTCGGTTTCGCCGCGTACGGGTCGTCGCGGCCCAGCTGGTTCGGGCCGATGGGCACCGCGCCGGCGGCCGAGGGCTCAGGCATCGGTGGGGTGCTGCTGCGGCGCTGCCTCCGGGATCAGCAGGCAGCCGGGCTGGACCGGGCGCAGATCGGCTGGGTGGGGCCGGTGCCGTTCTACTCGGGCAGCGCGGGCGCCTGGATCGAGCGGGTCTTCTTCCTGTACCGACGGACGTTGACGGAATAAACACGTCAAACGGGACATGGATCCATTCGCCCGCATCGGGCCATCGATGCCCCCTACCGTTTCGGTAGAGGAGGCAGCCATGACCACGGATGACGACCAGACCGAGGACGGCCCGCCGATCACCTGGAAACCGGTCGGCGAGCTCCCCGGCCAACTGCCGTTCGACCGGCTCGACTACGGCGATGCCGAGCAACTCGCCGAGATGACCACCGACGGGGAGCCGCCGGTGGTCGAGGAGCCGCGCGAGATGGTGGACGCCCCGATCCAACTGCTTCCGCCGTACGACCGGGCGCAGAAACGGCGCAACCAGCGCCCCCTACCGACCTGACGACGAACGGGGCGGACCGCGTCAGCGGCCCGCCCCGTTCGGTGTGTCGGAACTGGACTCAGAAGTCCATGTCCCCGCCACCCGGGCCAGCCGGGGCAGCCGGGGTCTTCTCCGGCTTGTCCGCGACAACGGCCTCGGTGGTGAGGAACAGCGCCGCGATGGAAGCGGCGTTCTGCAGCGCGGAGCGCGTCACCTTGGCCGGGTCGATGATGCCCGCGGCCAGCAGGTCGACGTACTCGCCGTTGGCGGCGTTGAGGCCGTGACCCGACTCGAGGTTACGGACCTTCTCCACCACGACGCCGCCCTCGAGGCCGGCGTTGACGGCGATCTGCCGCAGCGGGGCGTCCAGCGCGACCTTGACGATGTTCGCACCGGTCGCCTCGTCGCCGACCAGGTCGAGCTTGTCGAAGGCGGTCTTGCCGGCCTGGACCAGCGCGACGCCACCACCCGGGACGATGCCCTCCTCGACGGCGGCCTTCGCGTTGCGAACGGCGTCCTCGATGCGGTGCTTGCGCTCCTTGAGCTCGACCTCGGTGGCCGCGCCGACCTTGATGACCGCAACGCCGCCGGCCAGCTTGGCCAGCCGCTCCTGCAGCTTCTCCCGGTCGTAGTCGGAGTCGCTCTTGTCGATCTCGGCCCGGATCTGGTTGACCCGACCCTGGATCTGCTCGGCGTCACCGGCACCGTCGACGATGGTGGTCTCGTCCTTGGTCACCACGACCTTGCGGGCGCGGCCCAGCATGTCGAGGCTGGCGGCGTCGAGCTTGAGGCCGACCTCCTCGCTGATGACCTGGCCACCGGCGAGGATGGCGATGTCGGTCAGCATGGCCTTGCGGCGGTCACCGAAGCCCGGCGCCTTGACGGCGACCGACTTGAAGGTGCCACGGACCTTGTTGACCACCAGGGTGGCGAGGGCCTCGCCCTCCAGGTCCTCGGCGATGATCAGCAGCGGCTTGCCCGACTGCATGACCTTCTCCAGGATCGGGAGCAGGTCCTTCACCGACGAGATCTTGCTGTTGGCGATCAGGATGTACGGGTCGTCGAAGACGGCCTCCATACGCTCCGGGTCGGTCATGAAGTAGGCCGAGATGTAGCCCTTGTCGAAGCGCATACCCTCGGTGAGCTCCAGCTCCAGCCCGAAGGTGTTGCTCTCCTCGACGGTGATGACGCCTTCCTTGCCGACCTTGTCCATCGCCTCGGCGATGATCTCGCCGACGGTGCTGTCGCCAGCGGAGATGGAGGCGGTGGAGGCGATCTGCTCCTTGGTCTCGACGTCCTTGGCGAGCTTGGACAGCTCCTCCGAGACGCTCGCGACCGCGGCCTCGATGCCCCGCTTCAGGGCCATCGGGTTGGCACCGGCGGCCACGTTGCGCAGGCCCTCGCGAACCAGGGCCTGGGCCAGGACGGTCGCCGTCGTCGTGCCGTCACCGGCAACGTCGTCGGTCTTCTTGGCGACCTCCTTGACCAGCTCAGCGCCGATCTTCTCGTACGGGTCCTCGAGCTCGATCTCCTTGGCGATGCTCACACCATCGTTGGTGATGGTGGGGGCACCCCACTTCTTCTCGAGCACGACGTTGCGGCCCTTGGGGCCGAGGGTCACCTTTACGGCGTCGGCGAGCTGGTTCATGCCCCGCTCGAGGCCGCGGCGCGCCTCTTCGTCGAACGCGATCATCTTGGCCATACGGCGTTGTCCTCCTGGACACTCACGGGCCACCCGAGATGTGTGCCTCGGATGGGCCGCCTGGTGTACGCACCTTGGGACGTCGCCACCTGGCGACGACGACGTCCTTCGGCCGGGCCGGATAGCCCGCGACGACCGGCCATGTGCCGCCCCGGCGTCTCCACGCCGGTGCAACCTGGCCCCACCGTCCCGACCATTGGCACTCACGGTATGCGAGTGCCAATGACTTGTTTAGCACTCTCCCCTGCCGAGTGCAAGCACGATGAGGCCGCTCAGCCGAGTTCGGCGGCCAGTCCGGCAGCGTTCACCGGCGCCTCATGGGCGCGCTGCTCGGTGTACGTCAGCAGCAGACCGATCATCTGGGCGAGGTGGGCCGGCAGGGCCAGGACCGCGGTGACTCCGATCACCACCACCGCACCGACCGCGGTGCCCGCCGAGGCGAAGGGATCCGTACCGAACGCGGCGGTGCCGAACCCTTCGATGGCGCTGGCGACGAAGCTGACGACGATCACCGCGAGGGCCACCAGCGCCACCCGGCCGAGCAGCAGGCCGAGCCGGTCGTGGAACATCCGGAACGATCGGCCGATCGGGTTGTGGCGCTCGAAGAGGTAGACCGGGCCGGCCATGCTCAGCGCGAACGCCAGGTAGATGCCCGGGAGTACGCAGAAGCAGACTCCGATGCCGATGAGCAGACTGACCAGCAGGGTCCAGCCCCACAGTCCGAGCGCCCGACGAAGGCCGTAGCGGAGCGCGGAGTCGAGGCTGGCCGGCTGACCGACGGCCTGCCGGGTGATCATCCAACTGCCGGCGGCCCACCCGATGGCCTGCACCAGGCCGATCACCAGACTCCCGCCGACCAGCACGGCCAAAAGACCCGCCAGTTCCGCGACGAAGTTGTCCGGCAGCGCGGCTGTCGAACTCGTCTCGACCTCGGCAGCCCACGTGGCCGACGGGTCCAACCCGAGAGAGATCACCGACAGCACCGCCGCGGGCAACACCTGGGTGAGCAGCATGATGGGCACCAACTGCCGCCAGCCCCGGCGCAGCGCCTCCCCGCACCTGGTGAACCAGCCGCCGATGCCGGCGCCGGGTGGGGTGACCAGGGGATCGTTCGGGTCGAAGCCGTAACCGGGCGGGTACCACCCGATCGGCGGCCCCGGATGCCACTGTTGCCCGCCGTAGGGACCCGCGCCGGGCGGGTAGCCCCCGGTGGGCGGAAACACCCAGCCCTGCGGCGGCGGACCCCAGGCGCCCTGCGCCGGATCCGCACCCGGCGGAGGACCGCCCGCACCCCAGGCACCCTGCGCGGGGTCCCACCCCGGTGGAGGACCGGCCGGCGGTACGCCTGGTTCCCCACCCGGCGGCGGACCGGCAGGGCCGGGTTGGCTCTGGGTCGGGTCGGACGGGCCCGGCTCACCCGGCCCGGACGGTGGGGTGGACGAGGGTGGCTGGTCGGTCATGAACGCTCCTCAGCATCGGCTGGAACGGTTCACGATCTTCCCGGTTGCGCGCCCGTGCCGCTGCCCCGACGCGCGGGGCTGTCGGTGCACGAAATTCAGCCGATGACGCGTACGTGTTCCGCCTGCGGACCCTTCTGGCCCTGCGCGATCTCGAACTCCACCCGCTGGCCGTCCTCCAACGCCTTGTAGCCGTCCATCTCGATCGCGGAGAAGTGGACGAACACGTCCTGACCGCCGTCGACGGCGATGAAGCCGTAACCCTTTTCGGCGTTGAACCACTTCACGGAACCCTGTGCCACGGTGCCACTTCCCTCACTCTGCGCGGCGTTGCCTGCCCGGCGCACGACACAGCCGGACGCCATCGGAGCACCGCTCAGCAATCGATGACGGCCATTGAAAGCGGTGACCGAAATCGCACGCTACACGAGGAGTGACAGCCGTGCACGACCACAAATCGGGCATATTTCAGTGCGGCTGGATCATGTCGGCGGACCGGTTTTCCGATCCACCGGGATCCAGGGTGGTGGATGGCGGTGAGGGCCCATGGGCTACCGGCGGCTGAGAGGCGCGGCCGGAAACCGGTTCCGCCCTGTGGTAGGCATGCGGACATGACCATCGACACCGGTTCGCCCGGCCTACGGCAGGCGGAGATCCGCCGGGTTCGGCCGATGGATGCCGCCCGGATGCGGGCGCTGCGCCTGGAGATGCTCGCCGACGCGCCGTTGGCCTTCCTGGAGACGATCGCGGACGCGGCGGCCCGGTCCCACGCCGAGTACGCCGCGCGGGTCGCCTACACCTCCGCCGGCCCAAACAACGCGCAGTTCGTCGCGGACCCGGGCCGTGGGCGGCTGGTCGGGCACGCCGGCGGCACCATCGCTCCGACCGAGGCGGGGCTGACCGTGATCTACGCCGTGTACGTCACGCCGACCTGGCGGGGCAGCGGCCTGCTCGGCGAGCTGATCGATGGTGTGGCCGCCTGGTCGCGGTCCTGCGGCCGACCGGAGTTGCTGCTGGAGGTCGTGGTGGGCAACGACCGCGCCTACCGCGCCTACCAACGGCTCGGTTTCGAGGACACCGGCGTACGAGTCCCCCACCCGAACATCCCCGCGATGACGGAGCTGCAGATGCGCCGCCCAGCCTGACCCCCCACCCTCCCCTCCCGCCAGCGACCGGTGATCAAGAGGTTTGCGTCAGGAATCGCCCTCGCGCTGACGCAAACCTCTTGATCACTTCGGCCGTCGAGCGTCAGGCCGGTCGTCGGGACTGGACGATCCGGAAGCGGTTCGCCACGTACGCGCCGTCGGTCAGGGCCGCGTTGGCCGCCGCGTTGGCGCCACTGCCGTGGAAGTCGGAGAACGCCGCCGACTGGTTCACGAAGACACCGCCGGTGAGGTTGCAGGACAGGTGCACCCCCACCTCGACCGCGACCGCCTCGGTAGCGTCCAGCACCGACTCGTCGGTGGAGTAGACCCCGGCGGTGAGCGCGCCCTTCTCGCCGACCGTGCGACGCAGCAGCTCCAGGCTGTGCGCCGTCGAGTCGGTCGCGATGGCGAACGAGATGGGCCCGAACCACTCCCGGCCGTACGTCTCCGCGTCGTCAGCGGCCAGCTTCACGATCGTCGGGGTACGCACCACCGCGTCGGCGTACGCCGGGTGGTCCACGGCCCGCGACTCCAACACCGGCTCGCCGACCTTGGTGACCTCGGCCAACCGCTCCAACACCCCGTCGTTGACGATGGCGCCGGTCAGCTCCACACCCCGGGCCGGGTCGGCGGTGAGCTTGCCGACCGCGGCGGCGATCCCGCCGGCCACCTCGTCGAAGCTCTTGTGCCCCTGGTCGGTGTCGATGCCGCCGGCCGGGATGAGGATGTTCTGCGAGGTGGTGCACATCTGACCGCTGTAGAGGGTCAGCGTGAAACCGAGGTTGCGGCACATGCCGGCGAAGTCGTCGGTGGAGTCGATGACGACGGTGTTCAGACCGGCCTTCTCGGTGTAGACCGACGCCTGCCGGGCGTGCGTCTCCAGCCAGTCGCCGTACTCGGTGGAACCGGTGAAGTCGACGATCTTGACGGCCTGGTGCAGGGCCAGGTCGCTGGCGAGCTTCTCACCGGGGGCCTCGGCCGCCAGCATGACCAGGTTCGGGTCGAAGCCCGCCTCGGCGAGCACCTCCCGGGCGTACTTCACAGTGATGGCCAACGGCAGCACCGCGCGCGGGTGCGGCTTGACGATCACCGGGTTGCCGGTGACCAGCGAGGCGAACAGCCCGGGGTACGAGTTCCAGGTCGGGAAGGTGTTGCAGCCGATCACCAGCGCCACCCCACGCGGCACCACGTGGAACGTCTTGGTCATCCGCAGCGGGTCGCCCTTGCCTGCGGCCTTCTCCCAACCGGCGGTGCCCGGGTGACGGGTCATCTCGGCGTACGCGTACGCCAGCGCCTCCAGGGCACGATCCAGCGCGTGCGCGCCGCCGGCCTGGAAGGCCATCACGAACGCCTGCCCGCTGGTGAACTGCACCGCGTTGGCCAGCTCGAAGATGTGCTTGTGCAGCCGGTCGAGGATCTCCAGGCAGACACCCACCCGGGCCTGCGGGCCGGCGTCGCGCCACGCGGGCAGCGCGGCGGAGGCGGCGCTCACCAGCTCGCCGGGACCGGCGTGCGGGTACCGCACCGCCAACTCCACCCCGAACGGGCTCGTCTCGGTGGCGACCCGCACGCCGGCGCCCGGCTGGTCGAGCGGAAAATCACCACCGAGGTACGCCTCGAAGGCGGCCTTGCCGTCGGCGGCGGCGGTCTCGCCGTACACCCGGGGACTGGGAGATTCGGGATAGGCGGACCAGTAGCCCCGCTCCGTGATCGCGGTCAGCGCACGGTTGAGGGTGTCGGCGTGCCTCTCGTACAGGGGATGCGGGGTCTCCGTCATGCCCGCCATCATGCCTGAGGCAGGTACGCGAGCAGTAGCGCCGATACCCGTCAGAGGGTGAGCTGCCAGTCGGTCCAGGCGTCCACCGGGCGGAAGCCGAGCTGCTCGTTGATCGCCACCATGTAGCTGTTGCTGGCCGCGTTCCAGGTGTCGATCACCTGTACCGCCGGCTCGTGGGTGAGCAGGTGGTGCAGGTTCTCCGCCTTGGCGATCAGGCCGAGCCGCTGCCCACGGTGGGCCGGGTCGACGATGGTGATCTGCTGGAACGCGTGCCAGTTGGCGGAGGCGCCCACGTCCAGCAGGGTCCAGGCGACCAGCCGGCCGGACTCCTCGTGTCGCATCCCCAGGTGGTAGCGCCTCCGACCTCTGGCGTCCAGGGCGCGCTCGTTGCCGCGGATGCGTTCGGCGTCCACCTGCTCCGGTTCCCACTGCACGTCGCCCATGGGCGCGTCCATGAGCAGCCGGCCGTCCAGGTAGGCGATGTCCGCGACGTACTCCTGCGGGGTTGTTCCCTGCCAGCAGACCGAGTGGTAACCCTCGGCCCGCGGCCGGGCCTCGGCCAACGCCGCGCGCAACGCGACCCGGTCGATCCCTCCGACGTCGAGCCGTCGACGCACCTCCGCCAACGCGGACCGGGCGCCGGTGGCTGCGGCGAAGGCGTCACCAGCGGCCGGCCGCGCCGGGCCGTCGGGCAGCGCGGAGACGGCCATCGCGACGACCCTCTTGCGCCCGTGCTCGCGGAGCAGACGCACCGCGTGCTCGTGCAGCGCCCGGCCGACGCCCCGCCGCCGCAGCTCGGGGTGCACCACCAGCTCGACAGTGGCGTTGTCGGTGTTGTCCAACTGGGGCAGGTCCAGTTGGAGGTAGCCGGCTGGCACACCATCGAGTCGGGCCAGCGCCCAGAGCGACCGGGTGCCGGGCATGGGCGTATGGAACAGCGCGTCGAAGCGTCGCCGGCAGAAGGGCGGGAAGTCCGGCAGGTCGACGTCGTTGGCCGCCGACCCGATCCGGTACGCCTCGTCGACAGCGGCCCGCTCGGCACCGTCGAACGATGTGATGGTGATGCTCATGCCGCTGAGCGTGCGCCCCGGAAAAGCGATCGGGCCAGCGAATTACTCGCTGGCCCGATCGAACGTGGTCGGGAGGGACACTCGCACAACGCCTCCGGCGTTGGGTCGCAAGAACTTCAAAAGTCTTCGGCGAAATGCCCTCCCGCACGGAGCATCTTGCGCCGTCCGGTTCCTGCCGTCAAGTCCGTAGCGGAGGGTTTTCCACACTCACAGCGAAAACCCAGTTACCCGGCGGATCGCCCCGCCTCCGTCTGGACGATGAGGGATCAGCCGAGGAGGCCGGCGTCGCGGGCGGCCCGCAGCGAGGGCTTGATGTGGTGGGTCGGCCCGACCTGACCGGCCACCGCGTCGATGGTCTTGAGGCCCTCGCCGGTGTTGAACACCACGGTCTCCGCGGTCGGGTCGAGCCGACCGGACTCGACCAGCTTGCGCAACACCGCCACTGTCACACCGCCAGCGGTCTCCGCGAAGACACCTGTGGTGCGGGCCAGATCGCGGATGCCCGCGCGGATCTCGTCGTCGTCGGCGTACTCCATCCAACCGCCGGTGCGGCGGACCGCCTCCAGGGCGTAGACACCGGCGGCCGGGTCGCCGATGTTGAGCGACTTGGCGATGCCGGTGGGCTTGACCGGGGTGATCGAGTCGGCGTCGTCGTGCAGGGCGACGGCGATCGGGTTGCAACCGGCGGACTGGGCGCCGAAGACCTTCCACCCGCCGGCCGGCGCCTCGACCAGACCGATCTCCACCAGCTCGGTGAACGCCTTGTCAATCTTGGTGAGCAGTTCGCCGCTGGCCATCGGGATGACCACCTGCGCCGGGATCCGCCACCCGAGCTGCTCGGCAACCTCGTAGCCGAGCGTCTTGGAGCCCTCCGCGTAGTACGGCCGGACGTTGACGTTGACGAACGCGGTGTCCTCGAACTCGTCGGTCTCCACCAGTTCGCCGCAGAGCCGGTTGACGTCGTCGTACGAGCCGTCGATGGCGACCAGCTCGCCGCCGTAGACGGCGGTGGTGATGACCTTGCCCTGTTCCAGGTCACTGGGGATGAAGACGACCGAGGGCACTCCGGCACGGGCGCCGTGCGCGGCCACCGAGTTGGCCAGGTTGCCGGTCGACGCGCAGGCGAACCGGGTGAAGCCGAGCGCCCTCGCTGCGGTGAGCGCCACCGAGACGACCCGGTCCTTGAAGGAGTGGGTGGGGTTGGCACTGTCGTCCTTGACCCAGAGTGGCGCGGTGATGCCCAGCTCGGCGGCGAGGTGCGGGGCCGCCACCAACGGGGTCAGCCCCGGGTCGAGGGTGACCCGGGTGGTCGGGTCCTGACCGGCGGGGAGGAGTGCGGCGTACCGCCAGATGTTCTTCGGCCCGGCCTCGATCTGCTCCCGGGTGACCGTCGCCAGGGCGGCGGTGTCGTAGTCGACCTCCAGCGGGCCGAAACACTCGTAACAGGCGTGCTGGGCGACGAGCGGGTAGCGCGCCGAACAGGCACGGCAGACCAGGGCGCGGGCGGGGCTGGCGGAGGTGTCGATGCCGGAGGCGGCGAGCGTCGACGTCATGTCGAGAGTCCTCTCATCTTTCCCCGCATCGCACGGTGCGGCGGGGACGGAATTGGCACCTGCCCCGCCTGTCGCTCAGCGGTGAGCGCGCGGGGTGGTTGCCGGGGCGTCGTCGGGCCGTATCCCTCAGCCCCTCTGGATGAGGTATGCAGTTGTGCCGTCGAGTCTAGGACAACGCTGTCGGCAGTAGCTACCGCTGATCCCAGGTAGTGGGTCAGCGGGCGCTCACCGCCGCGCGGTCGGTCACCGCGATCGGATCCGTGACCGCGCTCGCGCCGGGCAGCGACGAGGCCCGGGTCCGGGGGCGGTTGGCCAGGTTCGCGGCGACCAGCGCGGCGATGGTGACGGCGGCACCGACCAACTCGACCGGCTCCGGACGGTAGCCGCGGGCGATCTGCACCGCGAACGTGGTCACCGGGACCAGATTCATGAACAGCGCGGCGTTGGCGGCACCGAGCCGCTGCACTCCGGTGTTCCAGGCAAGCACCGCGATGACAGCTCCCACAATCACGGCGTACGCCAACTGTGGGGTGACCGCCACGAGGTCGGCGGCGGCCGGCGCGTGCTGCCAGCCGACGGCGTCCGCGCCGATGCTCGCGGCCAGCATCGCGGCGGTGCCGGCGAGCGCGGTCAGCGTGGTGAAGCGCAGTGGCGACCACCCGCCGAAGCGGCTGGCACCGTGCGTGTAGATGCCCCAACCGAGCACCGCGCCGATCATCATCAGACCGCCGACACCGAACTGACCGAGCCCGGCCAGGCTGCCGCGGGTGATCACCAGGCCGACGCCGAGGAGCGCCACCAGGGAGAGGCCTAGCAGGAGCGGCTTCGGGCGTACGCCGTCACGGGCCCAACGGACCAGTTGGGTGATCACCGGGGTGGTGGCCACGAAGAGCGACACCTGCTGCGGGGCGGCGTGTTCGAGCGCCAGGTTGGTGAGCACGTTGAAGCCGGCGAAGCCGACCACGCCGAGTACCGCCACCTCGACCATCCGGGCACCGGGCCGCAGCGCGTCGACACCCTCGCGGAGCAGCAGGATGGCGACCAGGACGACGGCGGCGAGGAGGTAACGGGCGGTGGTCAGGTTGAGCGGGTCGACCCGGTTCAACGCGCTGGCCAGGACCGGGAACATCACCCCCCAGCCGAGGACGGCGATCAGCGGGTAAGCGGCGGCGCGGGATCGCATCGGCAGCTCCAATGTTCGAGTATCGTCGAACTAACGACACCGACCCTAGGAGCTTGTTCGAGAATTGTCGAACAACGGTTACACTGGTCACATGGAGCCGCACGAGCCCGACCTGACCGCCGTACCGGTCACTGCTGTGCTGGCCGCACTCGCTGACGACGTGCGGCTACAGATCGTCCGGGCGCTCGCCGAGGGCGGTGAGGCCGCCTGCGGAAGCTTCGACTTCGGCGTCTCCAAGGCGACCCGCAGCCACCACCTGAAGGTGCTGCGCGAGGCGGGCCTGACCCGCACCCGCGCCGCCGGCACCAGCCGCCTGGTGCGGCTCCGCCGCGACGAGGTGGACAAGCTCTACCCCGGCCTCCTGGACGCGGTCCTCACCTCCCGCCCGCCGGCCTGACCACCCCGGCCCCCTGGTCCCGAACCTGTCCCGCGCACTCTTTGGAGCTGAATCGTTCACGGCATCACCGGACGGACCACTTCCCCAGACCACTCCCCCGGCGCGCGTCGCCGGAACCACCTCGTCGGGGCTCCGGCGACGCGCGGAACGGGTGCGGTCAGACGGACACCGGGCTGGGTTCGGCCACCGAGGACGGCGGAGCGTCGGCGCGGCGTCGGAAGAGCAGCGAGTCGAGCGCCCACGGGCCGGAGCCGAGCGCGGCGACCAGTAGGAACGACCAGCAGAAGAGGGCCGACAGCTCACCCCCGTTCTGCAGCGGCAGCAGGTGGTCCGGCTGGTGCACAACGAAGTAGGCGTACGCCATCGAGCCGGACGCGAGGAGGGCGGCTGGTCGGGTGAACAGCCCGACTAGCACCAGGGCGCCGCAGACCAACTGGATCAGGGCGGCCCACCAGCCTGGCCAGGTGCCGACCGGTACCGCCTGGCCGGTCATCGGGTTGCCGCCGAACAACCCGAAGACCGAAGTCAGACCATGCAACGCGAACAACAGACCGATCACGATGCGGAACAGGGACAGGGTCGGCCCGCCGAGCCGAGAGACGTTCATGGGTACCTCCATCGAAGGAAACAGATCTCTTCAATGTGAGGCATGAAAGTATCGAAGCTTATAAATTCCTTGCTAGTGGGAAAGTCCCCGGTCGGAATGTACCGCCGTCGAGCGCGCCGAGTCGAGCGTTCCTCGCCGCGCGAGGAGGCTGCCAAGCCACAGACCTGCACCAATGCGCGAACAACACAGGCAAAGATCTCGTGGGCACGCTCCCATAGTATGGATGGCACCTGTCCAGCTGCCCGGCACCCGGGGCAGGAAGGCCGCTAGTCAAGGTCACGCTCGATCCTGGATGTAGTGGCTTCAAACGGACTGAATGCCACTACATCCAGGATCGAGCACGATCTTGCCGCGGCGCGACCGGGCAGCGACGCAATGGCGGAAGCGCCGGACTGGAACGGCCCGCCCGGCGCTGCGAGGGTCGGGCAGCAGTGGGACACCTCGATGGGTGAGGATCGACAGATGATCTCCAGCCATACGGCAGCACGGCGACGGGCCGGCGCAGCGATCGCGGCAGCTCTTCTGCTCACCGCCTGCACCCCCGGCGACCATCGCGGCCAGGGCGGAGACCCGACGGGCCCGCCGCCGACCCTGTCGAGCCCCACCCCGTCGGCAAGCATCGAGCCGCTGGCGGCGTGTCCGGCCTCCGGCGTGCAGATCCGGTCCACCGGGTCGGACGCCGCGATGGGCCTACGCGCCCTCGGCCTTGAGCTGGTCAACTGCGGCGACCGCCCCTACCAGCTCAACGGGTACCCGATCCTGCACGTGTTCGACGAACAGCGCGAGCCGGTCATGCTGCGCGTGGTCAACGGCGCCAAGGAGATCACCTCGGGCTTCGACCAGCCGGCCGGGCCGGTCACCCTCGCCCCCGCCGAGCGGGCCACCGCCGTGGTGCTCTGGCGCAACCTCGTCACCGATTCGACAGTGGTCGCGACGAACGGGAAGTACCTGACTGTCGCACCGGCTGCCGGGCAGCCGGCCGCCGAGGTCGACCCGGACGGGCCGGTCGACCTCGGCAACACCGGCCGGATCGGCGTCAGCGCCTGGAAGAAGGCCGCCCCGGCCACGCCGGTGCCGACGCGTCCAGCCCGGCCGCCGGCGCCGAGCGCGGTGCCGTCGTCGGTGAGCCCGCCGGAGGGTCGGCTGTGAGCGCAGCCCCTAGGACGTGATGTCCTTGCGGGTGAAGCGCCAGAACGCCAACCCCCAGAACAGCGTCGCGTAGCCGATCGCCGAGACGCAGCCGCGTACCACGTCGTCGGTCTGCACCGGGGTCGACAGCAGCCCCAGCCAGGCGGTGCTGAAGTGGGTGGGCAGGAAGTCGCGTACCGCGCCCAGGGCGGTGATCTGGTCCAGGATGCTGGACAGGATCCACAGCAGCACCGCGCCACCCACCGCGCCCAACGCGGCGTCAGTGGTCACCGACAGCAGGAACGCCAGCCCGGCCACCACCAGGAGTACGACAGCCAGGTAGCCGAGCACCGCCAGCAACCGGAGCAGCCCCTCGGTGGGTTCCAGCTCGGCGGCGACCGTGCTGCGCAGCGGCGACCAGCCGTACCGCAGGGTCCCGACCAGCAGCGCGGTCCCGGCCAACAACAGCAGGGCCAGCCCCGAGTACGCGAGCGCGACCACCAGCTTCACCGTCAGCAACCGGGCCCGGGGCACCGGGATCGCCAGCAGGTAACGCAGGCTCCCCCAGCTCGCCTCGCTCGCCACCGTGTCCCCGCAGAACAGCGCGACGACGACCACCAGCAGGAACGACGCCGACACGAAGATCGAGAACAGGGTGAAGTTGAGGCCGCCCGAGGTGGCCAACTCGACCAGGCTGGAGAACTCGTTGCGGCCGTTGTCGTCGTCGCCCGAGTCGAACTGGAAGGCGATCAGGATGATCAGCGGCAGCAGCACCATGAAGCCGAGCGCCAACTGGGTACGCCGCCGGGACGCCTGCCGCCGGAACTCCGCCGCGAAGGGCATGGTGGCCGACGCCCGGTAACCGCGGGCCTCGCCCGCTTCGGAAACAACCATCACCGGTCACCGCTTCCCCGAGAGTTCTCGCCCACCAGGGCGAGAAACGCGTCCTCCAGGCGGCGCCGGGGCACCACCCGGTCCACCCCGATGCCGGCGCGCACCAGCTCGGCCACCACCTCGCTGCGGGCCGTGCCGTTGGTGTCCACCACCAACTGGCCGTCGCTCTCCGGCAGCACCCGGACGCCGTGCAGCCGGTCCAGCACCGCCCGCGCCGCGACCCGGTCGCTGACGTCGAACAGCACACTCGGCGACTCGCCCACGATTTCCTCCACCGGCCCGGACGCCACGATCCGGCCCTTGTTCACCACCACCGCGTGCGTGCAGGTCTGCTCGACCTCGGCCAACAGGTGGCTGGAGACGAGCACCGCCCGACCGTCCGTGGCGTAGCGCTGGAGCACCCGGCGCATCTCGGCGATCTGCGGCGGGTCGAGCCCGTCGGTGGGCTCGTCCAGCACCAGCAACTCGGGGAGGCCGAGCATGGCCTGGGCGATGGCCAGGCGCTGACGCATGCCGTGGCTGTAGTTCTTGATCTTCCGGTGCACCGAGTCGCCCAGGCCGGCGATCTCCAACGCCGCGTCGAACTGCGCGTCCTCCCACGGCCGCCCGGTGGCTCGCCAGTACGCCTTCAGGTTCTCCAGACCCGACAGGTGCGGCAGGAAACCAGGCCCCTCGACCAGTGCGCCGATCCTCGACAGCACCGGCGAGCCGGGCACCAGCCGGCGACCGAAGACGTAGATCTCCCCGGCGGTCGGCTGGGTCAACCCCATCAACACCCGCAGGGTGGTCGTCTTGCCGGCGCCGTTGGGCCCGAGCAGACCCACCACCTGACCCGGGTGCACCTCGAAGTCCACGTTCGACACGGCGACGAAGCCGTCCGCGTACTCCTTGCGTAGTGCGCGCACGGCCAGCGGGGTGTCCGCGTACTCCGGATGCACCGAGCGGTCCTGGCGACGGTGTCGGCGGCGGACCACTGCGACGACCACGACGAGCCCGACCGCGATGGCGGCGAGCAGGCCGGCGAGCACCCAGCGCCAGAGCGTCGCGGCGGTGGGGATCGGCTCGCCGCTGACAGTGGGCACTGTGACCGCGCCGTCCGCCGCGACCGTGTAGACGGTCGGTTGCGCGGGTGTGGTGTACGCCTGGTCGGAGGTGGCCACCACGAGGCGCAGCCGGTGGCCGGCCTCCACCCGCCGGACGATCGCGGGCAGCGTCACGGTGACCGGGCGGGCGTCCTGCACCTGCTGCGGCAGGCCGGTGAGCCGGATCGGGGCGACCAGCCCGTTCGGCAGGGTGGCCGCGCCGTCCGGGTCGACGTCGTAGAGCTTGACGAAGAGCACCGCCTCGCCGGTCGGCGACGCGGCCCGGACGGTGACGGTGGGCGCCCCGGCGACGTCCACCGCCTCGGTCAGCGGCGCCGACTCGAACCGGGCGTGCTGGCCGGGCACGTCGCCGGCGACGCCGTCCAGCAGCGAGGCGAGGCCACCCGCGAACGGGATCGAGGAGATGGCGGCCGGGTTGCCGTTGGGCGGGTTCGCGACCGGCTGGGCCGGACCGGCGACCGGGATCTCCCGGCGCGCGTTGCCGGTCAGACCCGGGTAGTCGGCGCGGCGGAAGGCGGTGGCAACGAGACCCCTGTCGAGCGCGTCGAACCCGGCGATCCGGGACCAGGTGAAGTCGTCACCGGGCGCGCCGCCCTCACCCTTGACGTAGTGGTCGAGCCACTGGACGGTCAGGAACTTCACCCGGTCCTCGTCCGAGCGGGGTCCACTGCCCCCGTCGTGCCCGCCGGTGAACCAGGCGACGCGGACCGGGGTGCCGGTGGCGGCGATGCCGCGCGCGTTCGCGTCGGCCTCGCCGAGGGGAAAGAGCGTGTCCGCCTCGCCCTGCACCAGCAGGGTGGGCGCCTTGATCCGGTCCAGTACGCCCGCCGGGCTGGACCGACGCAGCAGGTCCACGGCGGCCTGGTCGGCGCGACCGGTGGTGGCGATCCGCAGGTACGCGGCGCACACGTCGGCGGCGAAGCGACCACAGGACGGGTCGGCGGCACCGGTCGGGGCGCCGCCAGGACCGTTGCCCGGGCCCGCGCCCGGCCCGGGGCTGGGTGGACCGGCCGACTCCGGTGCGCCCTGTGGCGCGGCGGCGGTCGCGCCGGAGAGCCCGGCCGGACCGGAGCCCACGTTGCCCCCACCACCGAAGAAGAGGCCGGCCCAGCCCTTCTTGAACACGCCCTCGGTCGGCGCCCCGCCGGTGCTCTCCGGCAGGAACGCCCGGGACAGGTCGTTCCAAGTAATCATCGGGACGATCGCGTCGACCCGGGTGTCCTGGGCGGCCAGCAGCAGCGCCAACCCGCCGCCGTACGAGCCGCCGACCACACCCACCTGCGGGTCACCGGCGGCGTTGGTCCGCACCTCCGGCCGAGCTGCCAACCAGTCCAGCAGCCGCTGGGCGTCCCGCACCTCGTAGTCCGGGCTGTCCAGGTGGATCTCGCCGCCGCTGCGGCCGAAGCCCCGCGCGGTCCAGGTGAGCACCGCGTAGCCGCGCCCGGCGAACTCCTCCGCGTCGGAGCGCACCGACTCCTTCGTGCCGCCGAACCCGTGCGCCAACAGCACCGCCGGCACCTTCCGACCCGACGACGCGTCGTCGGGCAGGTAGAAGGTCGTGTCCAGGTCCACCGGTTGGTCGCCGGCAGGTCCGGAGCGGACGGTGAGCATCGCGCTCTCGGTGCGTACGCCCGGCCCCTGCGGCCACACCGCCCAGGTCACGGCGGCGGCCAGGAGCACGACGACCGCCGCTGCGGCGATCGCGCGACGGCGGGTGGGCAGGGCACGCCGGAACCACGCGGCCGGCGACGGCGGTGTCATGCGGCACACGGTACGGCCCACAGCCTGAGCGTTGGCTGAGATCCGCCGTACGTCCGTCCGGTTGCCCCGATCGGTGGCGGACAAGGGTGCGAGCGCGCAACGTCCGACGCGGCCCAGTGAGTTGACTTCGGATTCCGTGAATTCCGATCTTTTCGCGGATATCCCTATCGATCCCTCCATGTCACACCCATCGCCGCAACAGAGCGTGCCCAGGACGCGGACAAATGGTGACATCGCTCGAAGTGACGCGAACCTGACTCGGCGACCAAGGCCTGACGAGTGGGGCGTTCGATTAGTTTTCCGGTCCGGTGCACGGGACTGTTCGGCTACCCGAGACCGCGCCAATCCGCGCCCACGCCGGAGGAGACAACACATGACAGTCCCCGCGCCGCGGGCCCGCCGACGGCCGTCCACCATGGGCCGTCTGCTGCCGCTGCTGCTCATCGGGGCACTACTCGCGCCGGTGGGGCTGCTCGTCACGTTCGCCTGGCAACAGACCAGTGACGACCGGTCCCTGGCCGCCCGCGAACGGCTCGGCGTGCAGTACCTCACCGCTCTGGCCGGAGTCACCGACGCCCTGGTGGAGGCCCAGTCCGCCACCGTCAACGGCCGCCCGGTCGCCCAGGAGGCGTTGGACCGGGCGGTCGAGGAGGCCGCCGCGGTGGACGCCCGCATCGGCGTCGAACTGCTCAGCCAGGAACGCTGGGCCGGCGTACGGGCCAAGCTGGAGGCGCTGCGCGGACGCAGCGCCTCCGACCCGGAGTCCGCGTACACGGCGTACGGGGAGGTCTCCGATCTTCTGCTGGCCCTGCACCGCAAGGTCCGGGAGAGCTCCGGGCTGGTCCGCGACCCCGTGGCCGACTCCTTCTTCCTTCAGGACAGCGCCGGCCAGGAACTGCCCGAGGCGGTGGTGGCCGCCGGTCGGCTCGCCGACCTGGGTGCGCTGATCTCCCGTCGGCCCGCCGCCGAGCAGGCCCGAGGCCTGATGGAGCTGAGCGGCCTGCGGGTGGCCGCGCTGGCACCCGCCGGCGACCTCGTCGACAACCTGCGCTCCGCCGTGGACGGTTCGGAGAGCACCGACCTCGGTGCCAACGTGCTGACCCCGCTCGACACCTACCAGCGCTCGGTGGAGGCGCTGGCCGCCTACTCCACCCCGGCGAAGGGCACGGGTCTGGTGGACCAGACCCAGTTGGCCGCTGCCGCGCTCAACACGCACCGCTCGGCGCGTCAGCTTCAGCCGGTCATCCTCGCCGAACTCGACGCCCAACTGGTGGAGCGCATCGACGAGCTGGACCGGGACCACTGGTTGATCATCGCAGCGGGGGTGGTGGCAGTGCTGTTGCTGGGCTGGCTCGCCGCGCTGCTGGTCAACGCCGCTGCCCGGGCCCGACGCCGGGCCGCCCTCGCCGCCAGCCACACCGACAGCCCGGATACTCCGGTGCGCAACGACCCGTGGCAGCCAACGGTCAGCGAGCCCCGGGGGCTGCAACCCGCCGGCGTCGTCCGGGAACCGGAGACCGCACAGTGGGGGGCGTTCGATGCTGCTCGGTAGGCTCCGCATCCGCGGCAAGCTCGCCCTGCTCGTGGTGATCCCGCTGCTCAGCATGGTCGGACTCGCCGTGCCGGTCATGCTCGACCGGGTGGCCGCAGCGCAGCGGGCCGGCGACACCGCCGAGCGGGTACGTCTCGCCAGCCGGGTCGGCAGCCTGGTCCAGGAGCTGCAGCAGGAACGCATCCTCTCCATCGGTTACCTGCTCGGCCGGGTGGAACGGAGCGAACTGGTCCGCAAGTCCGCCGACGTGGACGACCGGGTGGCCGACCTGAGAGCCGGTCGCAACGAAGCGTTGACCGACCGGGTGGACAACGCCCTGGACCGGGTGGACAGCCTCGTCGACCTGCGGGCCGCCGTGCTGGCCCGGGCCGCGAACCCCGGTCAGGTGATGGAGAGGTTCCGCCCGATCAACACGGGGATCATCGAGTCCCTGCGGCTGGTGTTCGGTGTGGACACGGACACGTTGCCGGGTCGTCAGGTGCTCGCTCTCGACGGGCTGCTCCGGTCCGACGAGGGCCTGGCCTCCTGCGCCACGTTGAGTCTGCTCGTCAAGGCGGCCGGCACCCCGGACACCGTCGCCGGTTACGTGGCGTGCATCGCCGCGCTCCAGGTCGACAACGCACGCTTCCGCAGCCTGATCACGCCCGAACAGCTCGCTGTGGCCCAGCTCAACGACGCGGCTGTGGCCGCTCGTACCAGCCCGGACTTCCTGGTCACCAGCGCCCGGGACCCGGCCGCCGCAGTCCGCCCCGTGCCGATGGAGGCGCTCTTCCCGGCCGTCCGCACGATGATCCGGCTCGGCCAGTTCGTCGAGAAGAAGCTGATCGCCGACGTCCTCGCCGAGGCGACCGCCGAGCAGCGGCGGGCGCTCACCGCCGCGTACCTGGTCGGTGCCGCGGCGGCGTTGATCCTGACGCTGGTGGTGCTGCTCAGTGTGGCGGTCGCGCGGACGGTGGCTCGACCGTTGACCCGCCTCACCAGCTCCGCCGACCGGGTCGCCCGGGTCGCCGAGGCCGAGCTGGTCCGGGTGACCGACGACGAGGCGGAGAGCCCACAACCGGTCCGTTTGGAACCGGTGGACATCCGGGCCAACGACGAGATCGGCGACCTGGCGCGGGCCTTCGACCGGGTGCAGAACACCGCGGCGCGGCTGGTCGAGCGGCAGGTCGCCGGCCGACGCAACGTGGCGCAGATGTTCGGTCACGTCGGGCGGCGCACCCAGAACCTGGTGGGCCGGCAGATCGCACTGATCGACAGGTTGGAGCAGCAGGAGGCCGACCCGGGTCGGCTGGAGCACCTGTACCGCCTCGACCACATCTCCAGCCGGCTGCGCCGAAACGCCGGCAGCCTGGTGGTGCTCTCCGGCGCGGCCGGGGCCGACGGCCACACCGCGCCGGTGCCGCTGGCCGACCTGGTCCGGTTGGCGCTGGGCGAGATCGAGGACTACACCCGGGTCGAGGTGCGGGTGCCGGCGGGCATCTCGGCCGCGCCGGCGGTGGTCGGCGACCTCATCCTGGCGTTGGCCGAGCTGATGGAGAACGCCACGGTCTTCTCGCCGCCGCACACCCGGGTGCTGGTGGCCGCCGAGGCGGCCGGCCTCGGCGCGCGGATCACAGTGGTCGACCACGGAATCGGCATGAGCGAACAGCGGCTGGCCGAGGAGAACGCTCGGTTCACCCGCCGGGAACGGCTCGACCTGGCCCCCACCGAGGTGCTCGGTCTCTTCGTGGTCGGTCGGCTGGCACGTCGGCACGGCTGGGAGGTGGGTCTGGCCGCCACCGGAGGCGGTGGGGTGACCGCACACCTGGAGATCCCGTCGACGTCACTGGTGCTGCGCCGCGCCGACCGGGCCGGAGCTGCCGTGGCCCGGGCCACCGTTCCGGAACGAGACCGGCGTACGCCGGCGGCAGCGGAGACCGAGCAGGACGCCCGCGCTCTCGCGGCAGCCGTCGCCTCGCCGGCCCGATTCGACTCGGATCTCCTCAGCCGGGCCACCCGCAGCCTGGAGGCTGGCCCGTCCTGGAACGCGTTCGGCCACAGCCAGCCCGAGCAGGCCGATCCCCCCACGCCCCCGGCGCCGGAACCGTCGGCCGCGCCGGCCGGGCCGCGGATCCGGC
>NZ_JBSFBM010000053.1:0-26233 GCF_053592955.1 Micromonospora sp. NPDC002411
GGCGAAACGCGTTTGTCTCGCCGAGGCCCGGGCATCCAGCGCCGCATGTACACGGTTGCGCAGCTGGTGGGCCAGCACGGCCCGCCGCAGCCGGGTTCGATGGGGGGTACGGTGCACGGAACCACCTCTCGTCGGAGGAAAACGCGGCGCCGGCGTCCCGTTGAGGGGGTATCGCGGGACACCTGTCAGCAGGCCGCGCAGCGAATCTAGGAGGGCGGGCCGGTGCCGGTCACCGTGCAGATGTCGGCAGGTGGGCCGGCGACTTCCGACACCTGAAGGACCGGCGCCCGTCGGCGGATCAGCCAGGGCGGCCCCCGGAGGCCGGTTCGACGGTGGCCGCGAGGGCCCGCAGCACGTCCCGACGCACCCGGTCGGCGGCAGCCACGGGCAGGGGTCCGCGCGGTGGACGGCACCGCCCGCCGAACCGCCCCGTGCAGGCCATGGCGAGCTTGACGGCCTGCACGGACTCGGGCCGGGAGGCCCAGCCGAGGATCGGGTGCAGCTCGGCGTAGAGCGGCAGCGCCCGGCCCAGGTCACGGGCGACGCCCAGCTCGTACAGGCGCACGGCATGCCGGGGCAGCGCGTTGGGCAGGGCAGCCACCCATCCCGTGGCACCGCACAGCACCAGTTCGAGAACCACGTCGTCGGCGCCGACCAGCACGTCGACGTGCGGGCAGAGGTCACGGAGACGGTGCAGCCTGCGTACGTCACCGGTGACCTCCTTGACCGCGACGATCCCGTCGATCTCGGCGACGGTCGCCAGCAGGTCCGGCGTGAGGTCGATCCGACTGGTGCACGGCTCGTTGTGGGCGACCACCGGCAGGCCGACCGCCGCCACCTCCCTGTAGTGGGCGACCACGTCGGCGGCGCGGGCGGCAGGCCCGTCGGGTGGCCGTGCGAGCACGCCGTGGGCGCCGGCCTCGGCGGCCTGTTCCGCCCAGCGGCGGGCCTGCCTGCTGCCGTAGCCGCCGACGCCGGGCAGCACCGCGCAGCCGGCGGGCGCCGCCTCCACCGTGGCCCTGACCACTGTGGCCCGCTCGTCGTCGGAGAGGGCCCGGTACTCCCCCATCGACACGCACGGCGCGACCCCGTGGCACCCCTCGGCGGCGAGCCAACTGACGTGTTCCTGAAGTTGGTCGACGTCGACCGACAGGTCGGCGCGAAACGGCGTGGTGACGGCGACCAGCACGCCGCGCCAGGGCCTACCAGTTCCCACTCGGACGTCCCCTCTCCGCCGGCACCGCCCAGTGCTGGGACGCTGGCGCGGTGCGTATCGGAACCCTAGGAACGCCTGTCGCCTCCGGTCTTCGGACAGATGCCGGAACCGTCGCGACGCCGGCCGTCTTTTTGTCGCGAGTTCGCCAGTGGACCTTGCGCGATGACCCACCCGCACCGGAGGGTAAGGACTGGCGGTCGCGCGATCCCTGTCACGCAGCGCAACCATGGGAGTCGTATGCACGGTGAGCTCCAGCGAATCGTCGACGCCGTCGCCGCCCGGGTGGGGCGACCGGCCCTCATCGAGGACCGGCGTCAGCGGGTGGTCGCCTACAGCGAGCACGACGGCCCGATGGACGAGGTCCGCCGGACGTCGATCCTGCGCCGGCAGACGACGCCGGAGGTGATCGCCTGGTTCCGGGGCATGGGCGTGCTCACGGCGTACGCGCCGCTCCGCACCCCCGCGTGCCCCGAACTGGACCTGCTGGCGAGGGTCTGCGTGCCGATCCGGCACGACGACCTGCTGCTCGGGTTCGTGTGGTTCATCGACGCGGACGGTTCGATGACCGACGCCGACATCGCCACGGCGACCGGCCCCTTCGCCGATCTGTCGCTGGCCCTGTACCGGGAGAACCTGCTCGGCGAGCTCGCCTCGCAGCGGGAGACCGAGGCCACCCGTACCCTCCTGGTAGAGAGCCGGCAGGCGCGCGAGCACGCGGCGCGGGCGCTGCTGGAGGAGGGCGTGGTGGCCGGCGACGGGTCGACCGTCGCGCTCGTCGCGCAGCTCGTGCCGGCCAGCGGGCGGCAGCCCGACGAGGTGGCCCGGATCGCCCTGGAGCAGGCGCTGGTCACCACCCGCCGCTGGATCGGCGTGCGGGAGACGTTGCACCTCGTCTGGCACGACCACGGGGTGCTGCTGGTCTGCGGTGACCGGGTCGCCGGCCGCCCCTCGCCGGAGGTCTCCGCCGGGCACCTGGACGAGGCGCTGGGCACCGCGACCCGGGGTCTGGCCTCGGTGGACCGGACGGTGACCGGGATCGGCCACCCTCGCGCCGGCTTGTCCAGTGCGGTGGAGTCCTATCAGGAGGCCGCGCAGGCCGCCCGGGTCGGTGCGCAACTGCCCGCACTGGGCCGGGTGGTCTCCTGGGCCGGCCTGGGCATCTACCGGGTGCTGTCCCAGCTGGACAGTCAGCACCTCGACGTCGCGGGCGTCCATCCCGGGTTGGAGCGGCTGCTGCGCGACGACGCCCACCAGGTGCTGCTGGAGACCCTGGAGGCGTACCTCGACCTGGCGGGCAACGCGCACGCGACCGCCGAGAAGCTCCGGCTGCACCGGACGACCCTCTACTACCGGCTGCAACGGGTGGAACAACTCGCCGGGACGGACCTCAAGGACGGCAACGAACGGCTGTGCCTGCACCTGGCCATGAAGCTCGGCCGGCTCAGCGGTCACTACCGTACGGCGTGACGGCACTCGGGTCGTACGGTGGCCCTTCGCCGAACCGGGATCTGTAAACAACCCTTGATATTAATCGTCACGGACGTCAATATGTGGAGGTCGCGAGTCACCGAAGCCTGGGGAGTGAGCCATGAGAAGCCGCCGGATCCTCGCAGTGCTGGCCGGGGCGGCGATGACCGTCACGGCCACCGTCGCCTTCGTCCCCAGCAGTACGGCAGCCGTGTCCTCGGCCAACGCCGTCCCGATGGTCGCCTGCACCGCGCCGGCCTGGGCCGAGGGCAGCACCTACCAGGCGGGCGCCCAGGTCACCTACGGCGGCAGGCTCTACCAGGCTCTGGTCACCCACACCGCGCACCCCGGCGCCGGCTGGAACCCGGCGGCGACCCCGTCACTGTGGCGGGACCTCGGCACGTGCTCGGGGACCACCCCACCGCCCACCACACCACCGCCGACGACCCCGCCGCCCACCACGCCACCACCGACCACTCCTCCCCCCACCACGCCGCCGCCGACCGGCGGAACCTGTGCGGTGAAGTCGCGGCCCACCGGCAAGGTGTTGCAGGGCTACTGGGAGAACTGGGACGGCGCCTCCAACGGCGTACACCCGGGGCTCGGCTGGATCCCGATCACCGACAGCCGGCTCACCCAGCACGGCTACAACGTGATCAACGCGGCGTTCCCGGTGATCCGCTCGGACGGCACGGTCCTCTGGGAGAACGGCATGGACGCCGGCGTGAAGGTGTCCATGCCGGCCGAGATGTGCCAGGCCAAAGCGGCCGGCGCCACCATCCTGATGTCGATCGGCGGGGCCGCCGCGGGCATCGACCTGAGCTCCGCCGCCGTCGCCGACCGGTTCATCGCGACGATCGCGCCGATCCTGACGAACTACCACTTCGACGGCATCGACATCGACATCGAGACCGGCCTGACCGGCAGCGGCAACATCAACACCCTGTCCACGTCGCAGGCCAACCTGATCCGGATCATCGACGGCGTGCTGGCCCGGATGCCGTCGAACTTCGGCCTGACCATGGCACCGGAGACCGCCTACGTCACCGGCGGCAGCGTGGTCTACGGCTCGATCTGGGGCTCGTACCTGCCGATCATCAAGAAGTACGTGGACAACGGCCGACTCTGGTGGCTGAACATGCAGTACTACAACGGCAGCATGTACGGCTGCGCCGGCGACTCGTACCCGGCGGGCACCGTGCAGGGCTTCACGGTGCAGACGCAGTGCCTGAACAACGGCCTCACCATCCAGGGCACCACGATCCGCGTGCCGTACGACAAGCAGGTCCCGGGCCTGCCCGCGCAGGTCGGTGCCGGCGGCGGCTACATGTCGACGTCGCTGGTCACGCAGGCCTGGAACTCCGTACCCGGCCTCAAGGGCCTGATGACCTGGTCGGCCAACTGGGACGGGTCGAAGGGCTGGACCTTCGGCGACAACGTGAAGCGCCTACAGGGCCGCTGACGCCCGACCAGGCCCGGACGTCGTTGCCGACGACGCGCTCTCCGAGCGAGGCGCGGGTGCCTCCCGCCTTGCCAGTTCCCGGCGTGAGGTGATGTTGAGCTTGCGGAAGATCTTGCGTAGGTGATAGTCCACGGTGCTCGGGCTGATGAACAGCTGCGCCGCCACCTCGCGGTTGGACGCGCCGTTCGAGACCCGGCGCGCGATGTCGCGCTCCTGGCTGGTCAGGCAGCAGCTCTGGGTGAAGTGGTCGGTCGTGTCGTGGTGGGCCAGCCGGCTGCGCAGTTCGCGGCGGGATGCCACGCCCAGCCTGTGGAACACTCCGCGTAGGTGGTGTTTGACGGTATGGGTGCTGATGACCAGGTGCGTCGCGACCTCGACGTTGGTGGAGCCTGCCGCCACCAGCAGGGCGATCTGTTCCTGTCGTGGGGTCAGCGCCGCACGGGGCAGGGCTCGGGCAGGCTCGGCTACGGCGCAGTGCATGGTGCTCCTCGGCGCGGGTTCGGGGTCTCGACGACGATCCGATCGCACCGCTGTGCACGACGAGTGCAGACTGAGTGCTCGCCCTACCCGCTCACGACGCGCCCCTCATCAGGCTCAGCCGGGCCCGGACGTACGCGACCATGGTCCGGTAGGCCTCGGCCTGCTCGATGCCGGAGACCTCGATGAGTTCCCGGAAGCCGTTGTCGGCGATCAGGTTCTCGAACTGCTGGCAGCCCCGTTCCGCGCGCGCCAGGTCGCCGAGGTCGAACGCGGCCCGCGCGAGGATCGCCGCGACGGCGCACCGGGGACCATTCGACTCGGAGACGCCTTCGGCCAGTCCCCACTCCGACACCTCCACCGCTCGTTCGAGCCTGCCGTGTTTCCAGGAGGACTCCGCGATGAGCTGTGCGTAGTAGATCTTCAGGTGATCGAGGTGCTTCGCCACCGCGATGGTCAGCCCTTCGTCGCCGGCCCGGGTGCCGGCCTCGAACCGATCGGTCCCCAGGAGCGCTCTCGTGAGTGTCAGCAGCGAGACGGCGAGGAGTTCCTGGCGCCCCGTCTGCCGGGCCAGTGCGACCGAGCGCTCCCCGTAGGCGATGGCGGCGTCGTGGTCGCCGCGCGACAACGAGAGCACGGCGAGGTTTCGCAGGACGTCGGCTTGTCCGGCGGTCTCTCCGGCGCCTTCGAAGATGGACAGGGATCGACGGAGATATTCGTCGGCCCGGGGCAGCGGGGCGAAGGCCTCCCCGACGGTGCGGAGAAGCTCGGCCTCCATCAACGGCTCGCCGAGCACGTTGACCATGTCGAGGATCGCGAGCACGGTGTGTGTCCGGCGCGGGGGTATGGAGTTGCTGCCCGGTGCCGAGGCGGCGAGGACCATGGCCGCCGCGTCGCGCCGCAGGCCGTGTGCGAGGGCCACATCGATGGTCGCCCACAGCGCGGCCCGTTCCCGTCTGTACCAGGCGGCAGCCCGGGGCACGCTGTCGAACGATTCGGGCATCACGTCCGGCGGCGGTTCGTCGAGCGTGCCGGCTGGCTGCCGGTGGTGCCTCGCGTACGCCGCGCGGGCGGAGTGCAGGTAGTGCGTGATGAGACGCCGCTCGTACTCCGGTCGTTGGTGATCCTCGTCGAGGAGCTCAGCCGCATAGGCCCGCAGCAGGTCGTGCAGGACGTACCGCCCGGACTGCGACTCGTCGAGCAGGTTCGCGGTCACCAGTTCCGTGAGTAGTTGGCGAGCCCGTGTGCGACCGACTCCTACGATGCTGGCCACCGACTCCAGCGACATCCCTGGACCCGGATGGACGGCGAGGGCCCGAAACACCTGCGCCGTCGGAGGGGCGAGCGCCCGGTACGACCACGAGAACACCGACCGGACATCGTCGGACGAGTCCGCGCTGGACAACGCGTCGAGTCTGGCGGCCGGCGCCGCGACGTCGCTGACGACCGCGCTCAACGGCACTGCCGGATTGAGGGCCACGCGGGCCGCGACGATCGCCAGTGCGAGCGGCAGCCCGGCACAGAGCGTGATGACCTTGTCCAACGACTCCGGGTCCACGGTGGCGCGGCGGGCTCCGAGGCGGTTGATCAGGAGCTGTCGGGACTCGGCGGCGGTCAGCCGATCGACCTGCACGTAACGGGCGCCCTCCCGGGTGACCAGGCTCGTCATCCGGTGCCGGCTCGTCACGATGACCAGGCATCCCCGGGAGGCCGGCAGCAGCGGGCGGACCTGGTCGGAGTCGAGTGCGTTGTCCAGGAGAACAAGGAGGCGACGGCCGGACAGGCGACTGCGGTAGCGGGCCGCCTGCGCGTCGACGGTCTCCCGCGGTGACGCCACCGCAGGCTCGCCCAGTGACGCGAGCAACGTGGCGAGCGCCTCCTCCGACGACATGATGTGTCCGTCCGGATCCAGGCCCCTCAGGTTCAGGAACAGCTGGCCGTCGGGAAACTTGTCGGCGATCTGGTGGGCCCAGTGCACGGCGAGAGCGGTCTTGCCGATGCCACCCATACCGCCGAGCACGGTGATCACGATGGTCGCATCGCTGAACGCGTCGGACAGTTGGTCGTCGAGCACGGCGGCGACGCCGTTTCGTCGGACGAAACCCGCGACCGGCGGCGGCAGCTGCGCGGGCCGGGGGACGTCCGGCGGGGGTGGCTCGTCCTGCGGGGTCCAGCCGCTGGCGAGCAGTTCCCGGTACGCCTCCCGCAGTTCCGGACCCGGGTCCACCCCCAGTTCCTCGGCAAGACGCTGGCGGGTGCTCTCGAAGACCCGCACGCCCTCTGCCCGGTGACCGGTGGCCACGTACGCGCGCATCAGGCAGGCCTGTAGCGCCTCGTCCATCGGCGCTGCGGCGGCCACGCTCACCAGGGGGGTCAGTGCGGCGCCAGCCATGCCGTGGGCGATCGCGGCCTCGCTGGCCGCGAGCGCCACCGCGACGCGCTCCCGTTCGATCGCGACGAACTCCGGCGAGCTCAAGGCACTCGCCGGCAGGTCGGTGAACGCGGGGCTGCGGCCGAGTTCCAGAGCTGTCAGGTACGCCTGTACGCCGGCCACGACATCCCCGCCGGCGAGCGCCTCGCGGGCCCTACGGACCAGCTCGCGGTACATGGCCAGGTCGGAGTCCTCGGTCGCGAGGACCAGTCGGTAGCCCGTACCGGCTGGTAGGAGGTACCTGCCGGTCTCGCGGACGTCCAGGTCCGGTTCGAGGATCCGCCGGAGGTTCCCGACGTGCCGGTGGATCTGGTTGGCGGCGCTGGCCGGCGGTTGTTCGCCCCACAGGCTGTCGACGATGCTGTCGAGGCCGACCGCGTCACCCCCGGCGGCGAGGAGCTTGGCGAGGACGATCCGCTGGCGGACCGGGCCGAGATCGACGTCCGAGCCGTCCCGCCGGCAGCCAAGACCCCCGAAGACCTTGAACTCGCAGCGGGACTGCGGCACGTCCGGGGGCCTGCGGTCGGGCGTCGTCACGATTGACATCCTAGAGATGGAAGGGCAGCGGCTTCGCTTTTCGGCCCAGCCTGCGGTGCGCCCCGGGTTCCCCGCATCCCCCATCTTTCGTTGTCCTTAGGTCGGTCGACAAACACGGGGACTACGTGTTTTGGGTGATTCGCGAACCGGTGCCATATCCGTACCTTCGGCAGGGTTCCCACGTGCGGAACGCAAGCCCAAGGAGTGCGCATGCCCCATGTCACAGTTGGCTCAGAGGGAGCCGATTCGATCGACATCTACTACGAGGATCACGGCACCGGCACCCCGGTGGTCCTCAGTCACGGCTATCCGTTGAGCGGAAAGGCCTGGGAGAAGCAGGTTTCGGCACTGCTCGCCGCCGGCTACCGCGTCATCACGTACGACCGGCGGGGTTGGGGCAATTCCAGCCAGCCCACTGACGGGTACGACTACGACACGTTCGCCAGCGATGTGAACGTGCTGCTCACGGAACTCGACGTACGCGACGCCATCCTCGTCGGTCACTCGATGGGGACCGGCGATGTCGCCCGTTACCTGGGTCGCTACGGCACCGAGCGGGTCGCGAAGGCCGTGCTGATGTCGCCGATCCCGCCGTTCCTCCTGCGCACGGATGACAATCCCGAAGGCGCACCGCAGTCGTTGTTCGACGGCTTCATCCAGGCCGCTCGGGGAGACCGGGAGGCGTGGCTCAAGCAGTTCCTGCAGAACTTTTACAACCTCGACGTCTACGGTGGCTCGCTGGTCAGCGACGAGGCATTCCAGGCCAGTGTGAACGTGGCCGTTGCCGGTTCTCCGGTCGCCGCCGTGTCGTGCATCCCGACCTGGCTCACCGACTTCCGCGACGACCTGGCCAAGATTGATGTGCCGGTTCTCGTGATCCAGGGTGACCAGGACCGGGTCCTACCCATCGGGGTGACCGGCCAGCGGGTGTCCACCTTCGTCGCGGATTCGCAGTTGCTCGTCATCGAGGGCGGCCCACACGCCATTGCCTGGACGCATGCCGACCAGGTCAATGACGCCTTGCTCGACTTCTTCAAGAAGTGAAAGGAAACACCGTGAAAATGTCCTTGCGGCGCCGCGTCATCTCCGTAGGCGTGGCCATCGGCGCCCTCACCCTCGTTGGTGCCGGCATCGGCACCGCGCAGGCCTCGACGAACCACGTCGGGCAGTCGCGCCCCGCGGCGGCCAAGCCGACCGTCGTGCTCGTGCACGGCGCGTGGGCGGACGGGTCGAGCTGGGACAAGGTGGCAGCCAAGCTCCAGCACGACGGCTACCGGGTCGTCACCCCGCCGAACCTGCTGTCGGGCGTGGAGAAGGACGCCAAGAACCTCCGCGCGTACCTGGACACCATCAGCGGACCGATCGTCCTGGTCGGGCACTCCTACGGCGGCATGGTGATCACGAACGCCGCTCTGGGTGATGAGCAGGTCAAGGCCCTGGTGTACGTGGACGCGTACATCCCGGACCAGCACGACAGTGTGTACTCGCTGACCTCGGCCCTGCCGGGCTCGGTCTTCGCGGCCGAAGCGTCCACCGTCTTCGACGTGGTTGCCAACCCCAACGACGAAGACCCACACAACGTCAACCTCTACGTCAAGCCGTCGGTCTACGGCAAGGCGTTCGCCGACAGGAGCATCCCCGCCAAGGACGTCGCGGTGCTCGCCTCCCGGCAACGTCCCCTGGCCTACAACGCCCTGACCGAGGAGGCCACCGAGCCGGCCTGGCGCACCATCCCCTCGTGGTCCGTGATCGGCAAGCAGGACGCCGTCATCCCGGCCGCCCAGCAGGTCGTGATGTCCAAGCGCGCCAAGGCACACACCATCGAGATCAACGCCCCGCACCTGTCCATGGTCACCGACGCGGGCGCGGTCACCAATCAGATCGAGGCTGCCGCCAAGGCGACCAGCTGACACGACGGGAGGCCGTGGCATCGCTCACCGCGATGCCACGGCGTCCTGGTCAGGGTCTCTCGGCCGGCCGCTGGGTGCGCCGCATGGCCCGCCGGCCGGAGTGGTCAGTCCTCAGCAGCGGTTCGGCTGCGCACCACCAACTCGCCGATCTCCAACCGGCCGACGCGCAGCTCCCGCACGATCGCCCGGCGGATCGTCAGCCGCCCGATGACCAACGCCCCGACGGCGACCGCTCCGACGGCCAGCGCCCCGACGGCGAGGGCTCCGAACGAGGCCGCCCCCGCAGCCCGCGCGCCCGTGGCCGCCGCGCCGGTCGCCACCGCGCCGTTGGCCCGCGTCCCCGTCAACCGCATCAAGCCCACCTCTCGCTTCATTCCTCCATTGTCGGCGCACCGCCGGCTGCTCGCCCCCCGATCCTCGCCCGTGCCGCCCGCTCCGGTCACCGCTGATCAGGTCCCCCGCCCCCCGGTGGTCGCCGCGCTGGTACTTGTGCCCGAGCACGGAAAAGCGAGATCATCACGCATGCTCGACCCCTCGCCCGAGGACGACCGGACCTCACCGACGGTCTCCACGCCACGTTTCGTGGGACGTGACCGGGAGATGGCGGCGCTGCGGGGGGCGTTGGCCCGGCCACCGGCGATCGTGCTGGTGGAGGGCGAGGCGGGGATCGGGAAGAGCCGGCTGCTGCGAGAGTGGTTGGCCGCGCCGGACGAGCGCACGGCCTTGGTGTCGGTGTGCCCACCGCTTCGTGAGTCGTTGACGTTGGGGCCGATCGTCGACGCGTTCCGCGGGATCGACCGTCCGGTGCCGCGACTGCGGCTCACCGAGCTCGCGGGTGCGTTACGGCCCCTGTTCCCTGAGTGGTCGTCGGACCTGCCGCCCGCACTGCCGCCCCTGGACGATGCGAAGGCGGCACGGCATCGCCTCTTCCGCGCCCTGGACGAGCTGCTGCGGGCTCTGCGTGTCGACGTTCTCGTGCTCGAGGACGCGCACTGGGCCGACGAGGTCACCTTGGAGTTCCTGCTGTTCGTCACCTCCCGCCAGCATTCGGACGGGCCCAGCCTCGTGGTCTCGTACCGGCCGGAGGAGGTGGACGTCGGGTCGCTGTTGCTGCGGTTGACGTCCCGGTTGCCCGCTGGCGTGACCCAGCTGAGGATCGCGCTGGCACCGATGCGGCCCGCCGACACGGCGGCGCTGGTGTCCTCGATGCTCGACGGCAACCCAATCTCGCAGGAGTTCACGACGTTCATGCACGAGCGGACCGGTGGCGTTCCGCTGGCACTGGAGGAGTCGGTTCGCCTCATGTGCGACCGCGCCGACCTCGTCGTCCGCGACGGACAGTGGGTTCGGCTGAAGCTGCGTGAGCTACAGGTGCCGCCAACGGTGCGTGACTCCACCCGGGAGCGGGTGGGCCGTCTGTCGCCGACGGCGCAGCAGGTGTTGCGGGCCGCGGCCACGTTGGGCGAACGGTCATCGGTCGCCACGATCGCAATAACCGCCGGACTGTCGCCAGCAGCGTGTCGAGGCGCTATCGCGGAGGCGGCCGACGCCGGGGTCCTGGACGGAGACGACCGCGGCCGGTGGCGATTCCGGCATGTGCTGGCCGCCACGGCTGTCTACGAAGCTATCCCGTTGACCGACCGCAGACACTTCCACCTGCTGGCCGGCCGGGCCGTGGAGACCATCCACCCGCCGCCTCTCGCACGCCTTGCCCGCCACTTCCGTGAGGCGGGCGAGACGCAGTCCTGGGCGCGGTACGCCGAGCAGAGCGCCGAGCTGGCCATGGCCTCGGGTGACCACACCAAGGCGGTGGACCTGCTGGTCGACCTGTTGTCGTGGGCGGTGCTGCCCCCGGAGGGCCGGGCACGGGTCGCGCGTATCGCCGGAGTTGCCGCACTGGGCCGTCGTGAACCTGTCGACGAGGTCTACCACCGCGTGATCCGTACCCTGCGTTCGGTGTTGGAGACCCCCGGTCTCTCGGCCCGTCAGCAGGCCGAGATCCGTAACCCCCTGGGCCGGCTCCTGATCACCGGGGGTGAGGCGCAGGCCGCACTCGGCGAGCTGGAACAGGCGGTGGCCAACCTCGACCATGACCCGCTCGAAGCGGCTCGGGCGATGACGTACCTGGGATGGGCGTATGCGGGGCCATGGCCGGCGTCGACCCATCGGCGTTGGCTGGACCGTGCCGCCGAGCTCACCGCCGGATTCGCCTCTCCCGCAGAGCGGCTCAACCTGGCCGGTAACCGCGCCGCGGCGCTACTCATGCTCGGTGAGGAGGAGGCCTGGGACGTCGTCGCCGGCCTGCCCATCGACGGCGCGACCTCGGCGGAGCGTCTCGACGTGGCCCGCATCCACGCGAACGTCGGGACCGGCGCCCTGATCTGGGGTCGGTACGCCGACGCGGAGAAGCACCTCGACGTGGCCCTGCGTCTCGCCGATGCCGAGCAGGCGTCCCGGTTGCACCACAACGTCCGACTCGAACAGGCCAACCTGGCGTGGTTCACCGGCCAGTGGGAGGGGCTCGCAGAGCGCAGCGCGGCGCTCGCCGATGCCGACCGGGACCGGCCGGCTCATTACCTCGGCAGCATTCGCCTCGCTGCCCGGCTGGCGGCCGCAGCCGGACGGCGGCGCGCGGCGGAGGAGCAGTTCCGGCTCGTCCTGGAGGAGTCTGCCCGTCTCGGCGCAGCCGACGACACGATGGAGGCCGCCGCTGCGCTGGCCAGACTCTGGCTGGCGGACGGTAACAGCGCCCGGGCGCTGCAGATCACGAACGAGCCGATGGAGACCGTCCTGAAGAAGGGCATCTGGGTCTGGGCGACGGACCTCGTCCCTGCCCGGGTCGAGGCGCTCCTCGCCGCAGGCGACCTCTCGGCCGCGACACGCCTGAGCGACCAGTTCGCCAGAGGACTGCGTGGTCGTACGGCGCCTGCGCCCCGCGCCGCCCTCACCGTGTGCCGCGCCCTGCTGGTCGCCGCCGCCGGGGACCACGGCCGGGCGGCGACGGCACACGATCGCGCGGCGCGTGCCTGGAGCGCGTTGCCGCGCCCCTACGAGGCGATGCTCGCCCGTGAGCGTCAAGCCGAGGCGCTCGTCGCGCACGGCGAGGTCCATCAGGGCCGGGAGTTGCTGGCCGCACAGTACGAGCAGCTGTTCAGGATGGGCGCTCGCGGCGACGCCGACCGTGTCGCGCACCGACTCCGTGAACACGGCGCCGACGTTCCCCGACTGTGGCGCGGCGGCCGACGCGGGTACGGCGACCAACTCTCACCTCGCGAGCTCGATGTGGTCCAGCTGGTCATCGCCGGCAAGACGAACCGGGAGATCAGCCGGATTCTGGCGAAGTCACCGGCCACTGTGGATCAGCAGCTCCGCGCGGCGATGCGCAAGTTGAAGGTGACCTCCCGAACCGCGCTCGCGGTCAAGGCAGTGGAGGCCGGAGTGTTCGCGGAAGAGGACTCCGTCAGCGACGCGTCGTGAAAATTGACGTATCCGCTGGATAGCTAAGGTCACTCGTCCGCGCCGAGCATGGCTGCATGATCCATAGCCGTAGGGCGATGCATGCCTGAGCAACCTGTCGCGCGTGACGACTCCGCGATCGAGCACCAGCCACCTCTCGAGCTGCCTCGGGATCCGCACGACAACGCCCCCGACGCCTCCGACGCCCACGACGCCGACGGCCACGAGAGCCACGACCCCTACCAACCCCTGTAGGCGGAAGGACCCCCATGACATTGAGAGCCCTCGCGGCAACGCTTGCCGCTGTGGTCGGCCTGAGCGTCGTCCAGCCACTACCGGCGTCCGCCGCTGAGCCGGACCCCGGCGCGGCAGGCAAGAAGATCGCCTCGGACCTGACGGACCGCTTCCGCACCGAGAAGGCCCCCGACTTCTGGATCACGTTCGACACCCGGGCCGACCTCGAGCCGGCGAAGAAGATCACCGACTGGACCGTTCGCGGTCAGTTCGTCTACGACGCGTTGACCGCTGCGACGAAGAAGTCCCTGGCGATGGTCTCCCCCGAGCTCGACCGGGCAGGGGTCAAGTACACCTCCTACCCGATCGCCAACGCCGTGCTGGTCAAGGGGGGCACCGAGAAGCTCGCCCTCACCGTGGCCTCCAAGGCGCAGGTCGCCAAGATCCACGCGACGCCGCAGGTCGCGCTGGTCGAGCCGGTGGACAAGAAGGTCCCCGCCGACCAGGCTGCCCGCCCCACCGCGCCGAAGGCCACGGCCGAGGCAGGCACCTCCACCTGGGGTCTGGACGCCATCCACGCCCCGCAGGCATGGGCCATGGGTGCGACAGGTGCGGGCATCACCGTGTCCAACCTCGACTCAGGTGTCCAGTTCGACCACCCCGCCCTGCTGAACACGTACCGTGGCGCGAAGCCCGACGGCACCGTCGACCACAACTACAACTGGATGGCCACCCGTGGCACGTGCACGGGCGCACCGTGCGACGACAACGGACACGGCACACACACCATGGGCACCATGGTCGGCGACGACGGCACCAACCACGTCGGCGTCGCCCCGGACGCGCAGTGGATCGCGACGAACGGTTGCTGCGAGAACACCGGTGTCGAGTCGCTGCTGCGGTCCGGCTGGTGGCTGCTCGCCCCGACCGACGTGCAGGGGAACAACCCCGACCCGTCCAAGCGCCCCCACGTCGTCAACAACTCGTGGGGCCAGACCGTCGAGCACAACTTCGACGACTTCTTCCAGGCCATCGACGAGGCATGGTCGGCCGCGGGCATCTTCAGCACCTGGTCCTCGGGTAACACCGTGCCGTACGCGGCCTGCGACACCGTCTCCTCGCCCGGCTCCGCCGGGAGCGCCTACTCCGTCGGCGCGTACTCGTCGGACGGCACGCTCGCGTTGTTCTCCCGCAAGGGAGAGGGTGAGGGTGGCCGGATCAAGCCCGAGATCTCCGCTCCGGGCGACGCGGTCCTGTCGTCGTACCCGAACAACAGCTACGTCGAGATGTCCGGCACCTCGATGGCGTCACCGCACGTCGCCGGCGCCGTCGCGGCGCTGTGGAGCTACGACCCGACACTCATCGGGCAGGTCGAGGAGACCCGCCGTCTGCTCGGCGAGTCGGCCGTCGACGTCGACGACACCGAGTGCGGTGGCACGGCCCAGATCAACAACAAGTACGGCGAAGGCCGGCTCGACCTCGTCCGCCTGCTCGAGCTCGCGCCCCGCAAGGGCGGCACCCTGACCGGTGTCGTCACCGCCGACGGCGCCCCGGTTCCCGCTGCCGAGGTGACGATCAGCGGACCGTTCAGCCGGTCGATCGGCACCGACAAGGACGGCCGGTTCACCACGAACCTCCCGGTCGGCGACTACCAACTCAGCACCAAGGTCTTCGGCTACCTGACCGCGACCGCCAACGTCACGATCACCCTCGGCCAGGACACCTCCGTCAAGCTGCCGCTCGCGGCCGCCGCGAAGCACGACATCGGCGGCCGGGTCGTCGACGACAAGAAGCGGCCCGTCCCGAACGCCGACGTCTCCGTCACGGGCACGCCGCTCAAGCCGGTACGCACGGACGCCAACGGCGCGTTCACGATCAGCGCGGTTCCCGAGGGCGGGTACACGCTGACCGTCAAACCCAACGCCTGCTTCTCCCCCACCACTGTCCCGCTGACCGTCGGCGCGCAGAACGAGTCGCGCGAGATCGCGGTCGGGCTCGTCGTGGACGAGGGCGGCTACAGCTGCGCCGTCTCCGAGGGCGAGTACCTGCGCGGCACCGACCCGGTCGCTTTCACCAGCGGCGTGTGGGCGACGGTGAAGCTGCCGTTCCCGATCGCGCTGTACAACGGCAGCCACGACACCCTCGGTGTCGGCCTGCGCGGCATCATCTCTCCGGACGGCAGCACCGGACCCGGCTACGGCGGCGCGGGCGCCTTCCCGTTCTACCTGGAGAGCCCTGTCGAGTTCGCCTCCGGCGGTGGTGTCTTCACCGCGGCCACCACTGTCAACGGTGAGGACGCGTTCGTCGTCGAGTACCGCAACACCAAGCTCTGGGCCTATCCGATCCGGTCGGAGTACACGGCGCCGGTCAACTTCTCGGCCACGTTCACCCGCTCGGGCACGGTGATCTTCGGGTACGGCGACGGTGTCGGCAGCGACGACCCGGTGACCGCCGGCGCGACCGGCGTCACCGGCATCCAGGGCTGGGCCGGCGTCGACGGCATCCGGTTCTCCGACCACGCCCCGGTGCTGCGCGACGGGATGATCGTCACCTACGACCTGCCAGATTTCGGGTACCTCGACGCGACCGTCGTGGACCAGAACGACGGGCTGCCGGTGGCCGGCGCCAAGGTCTCCTTCAGCGACAAGGACGGGCTCGTCGAGACCGTCACGACCAACGGAACCGGCATCGTGCACCGCCAGCTTCCGGTCGGCGACTACACCATGACTGTCGACACGCCGAACTACACGACCGCGTCGTACCCCTTCTCGCTCGACAAGCTCTACGCGCAGGCGAAGATCGACGCCCGCCTGACCACCGGTGTCGCCGGCCTGAAGGCCGACGGCCTGGAGACGCTGCTGGGTACCGACCAGAACGGCGTGGGTTCGCTGACGCTGACCAACACCGGCTCCGCCCCCCTGACGTACAACCTGGGCGAGGCCGCGCGGCACCCCGAGCTCGACGCCGCCGGCGCCACCGCGCGCACCGGCACGGGCGCGGTCAGCACGATCGACCTCGCCGCCTGGAAGGCCGGCGCGAGCGGCATGAAGGCGTCGGCCGTCGACGGCAAGGCCGCGACGTCGAGCGCCGCGAAAGCGCAGGCGGCCGCCAAGGTCGGCGCGACCTCCGGCGGGGACGTCATCACCCGCATCACCATTCCCGGCACGATCGCCGAGAAGGAGCCCTCCGGCATCGGGTACGACGGCGACGTCTGGGTCCACGACTACAACGCCCGGACCAACACCGCCTACACGGTGACCGGCAAGAAGACCGGAAAGGTCTTCGACGCGGCGTGGAACCCCGCGTACCGGGCGTTCGACATGGCGCTCGACACCAAGACCGGTGACATGTGCCAGATGGAGGACAGCCCGGCCAGCTACATCCACTGCTTCAACCGGGACACCGGCAAGGAGACGAGGCAGATCAAGGGTGACTGGTCCACGCTGCAGCTGACCGGACTCGCCTACAACCCGACGGAGGACGTGTTCTACGTCGGCGGCCGGAGGAACGGTCAGATCGGCACTGTCGCCGGCACGTCCCACGACAACCCGGGCGCGCTGCTGTCCTTCTGCGCCCCACCACTGCCCGAGGTCATGGGCCTGGCCTACAACCAGGCGTCGGACACCATTTGGTACACCGATCTCACCTCGAACCGGCCCACCCGTCTGCTCCAGATCGACCCCGACGACTGCTCGCTGGTGAACGCGTGGTGGTTCCCGGGCCAGAAGGTGGGCCAGGGCGGCGGCCTCGAAACCGACGCGACCGGGGCGCTGTGGGCGGCCGACCAGCTCGCCGACGACGTCGTGCTGGTCGACGTCGAGGACGACCTGCTCACCGACCTGCCGTGGCTGTCGCTCTCCTCGACCGGTGGGACCCTCGCTCCGGGTCAGTCGACGACCGTCAAGGTCTCGATCTCCACGAAGAACACCAAGCCGGGGGTCCTCGGCGCGAATATCGTGGTCAGGTCCGACTCCGGACGCCAGTCCAAGACCTACGTCCCGGTGACGCTCACGACCACGAAGTACCAGGTCGGTGTCAACGCCGGCGGCGCGAAGCTCACCGACGGCTCCGGCTACACCTGGTCCGCCGACCAGGCCGCCGGCAAGAAGGCGTGGGGCTACGAGGGGAAGACGAAGGTCACCGCCACGAAGGCCGCTATCGACGGCACGACGGACGACAACTTGTTCCAGTCGCAGCGCACCACGCCGGACAAGCAGTTGTTCTACCGCTTCCCCGACGCGCCCAAGGGCACCTACGCCATCGATCTCGGGTTCGCCGAGATCGAGAACGTGGCCAAGGGCAAGCGGGTGTTCGACGTCCTCGTGGACGGAACGCTGACCGAGTACGCGTACGACCCGGCTGCGGCGGTCGGGCCGAACGCCGCGGACTGGCGCACCGCCGTCGTGAAGCACGAGGGTGGTCCGCTGACCGTGGAGCTGCGGGGCTCGAAGGGCCTGAAGGCCCCGACCATCGCCGCGCTGCGGGTGACGCTCGACCCACGCGCGGACGTGGCGGAGCCGGAGCCGGAGCCCGAGCAGCCGGAGCCGGGCCCCGTACCGGTGGCTCCCGCCGGTCGCTCGTATTCGGTGAAGGTGACCGACGGGCTCTACCGCCAGGGCACGGAGGAGTCCGGGTGGCACGGGGACGACGACTATGGCGTGCTGTGGTTCGACTCCACGTTCCTGCAACCGTTCTACGACACGGCCTGGGACGGCGTAGCCGTGACGACGAACGGCACGCTGATCTTCGACCGGGCCAGCACGTCGGGGAGCAACACGGCGCTGCCGTCGCCGTACCCGATCGACGCCGTCTATCCGCTCTGGGACGACCTCATCGTCGACGACGAGGCAGGCATCTACTTCGGCAAGACCGAGGTGGACGGGGTGGCGGCGCAGGTCATCGAGTGGCGCAACGTCGCCTTCTACAGTGACCGGACGGCTCGCGTGAGCTTCTCGGTCACCTTGATCGCGGACGGACGGATCCAGATCGGGTACGGCGACGGCGTCGGCGGCGACAACCCGCTGACCCGAGGGTCGTCGGCGACGGTCGGTGTGGAGAGCCTGACGCGCAACCCGGCGAGCCAGTACTCCTTCAATCAGCCCATCCTGAAGGCCGGCCTGGGGCTGGAGTACACCCTTCCGGCCGCGGGCACGATCGAGGGCACGGTCACCGACAAGAACGACGGCAAGCCGATCGCCGGCGCGATCGTCACGATCAAGGGGCCCAACGGCGAGCGGGTCATCACGACCGACGCCAAGGGCCGGTGGAAGGCCCAGGCGCTGGTCGGCGGGAACACCGTGCAGGTCGAGTCGCCGAACTACGTCGCCGCCAGCCACCCCGTGACCATCGCCAAGAAGGACCAGGCCGAGGTTGTCGACACCGCGTTGACCACCGGCATCGCCACCGTCACCGGAGCCGACGTCGACTGGCTCCTCGACAAGGACCAGAAGGCGACTGCCGACGTGACAGTCACCAACACCGGCTCCGCCCCGCTGGAGGTGCGGATCAGTGAGCAGAAACGCACCGGCGACGGCGGGCACGAGGCCGCCGACCTTCCCTGGCTGACCCTCACGGGACCGGCGGCAACCGGCACTGTCACGCTCGCGGCCGGTACGTCCACCACCGTCACGGCGACCGCCGACAACGCCGGCGTCGCGCCCGGCGTACTCGTCGGGGATCTGCTCGTGGCGTCGAACGCCGGCAAGGGCGAGACCCAGCTCAAGCCGGTCCGCCTGGCGACCTCGGCCTACTGGAAGGGCGTCGACGTCGGCGGATCCGGGTACGTCGGTGCCGACGGTTTCTTCTGGTCACCCGACCAGGGGCTTGGCTCGCGGCCGTGGGGCTACGTCGGCGGCACGGCGCACACCACCAGGGCCGACATCGCCGGAACCGAGGACGACGCGCTGTTCCGCACCCAGCGGTCCGGCAGGACGTTCAGTTACGTGTTCAAGAACGCCCCCGCCGGGACGTACCGCATCGGCCTCGACTTCGCGGAGATCGAGAAGGTCAAGGCCGGCGATCGTGCCTTCGATGTGCTGATCAACGGCAAGATCGCGCTCTACGATCACGACGTGCAGGCGAAGGTGGGTGCGCTGACCGCGGACAGCAACATGGTCACCGTCGACCATGCCGGCGGTGATCTGACGATCGAGCTTCGCCGCGAGAACGGCGAGAGCAACCCGATCCTCAACGCCCTGAAGGTCCAGCAGGACCCGCGTCTCTGAGATAGCCGACCGATCCACCAGCAGTGGTCAGAGCCTCCTCGACGTTCCTGCCGAGGAGGCTCTGACCACGACGGTTGCGGACGAGTTCGCCGCCCCGGCCTCCCGTCACCGGATGTTCCGTTCCGGGCCGGCGGGCCGGACGTGCTTTAGGATTCCGCGAGGCATCTGCGCCGTCGGCACGTCGGCGCGGAGGGCGGCACCGATCCGAGCGGCGAGACGGTGCCACCGGGTCAGGCGTGCGGTTCGAGGGAGTGTCGCAACGATGAGCAGCGCCGCGCAATGGCCGTCCGACGAGGCAGACGTCTTCGCTGGTGACGGCGAGGTCGGCCGTGACCTCGCGAAGGTGGACTGGGCATCGACTCCGCTGGGGGATCCCGCACTGTGGCCGCAGAGCCTGCGGACGGCGGTGAGCATCCTGCTGTCGTCACGCTTCCCGATGTGGATGGCCTGGGGTCCTGAGCTGACCTTCTTCTGCAACGCCGCGTACCGGCGTGACACCCTCGGCCGCAAGTACCCGTGGGCTCTGGGTCGACCGGCCAGTGAGGTGTGGGCGGAGATCTGGCCGGACATCGGCCCTCGGATCGATCGGGTGCTGACCACCGGCGTCGCGACCTGGGACACGGCGTTGCTGCTGTTTCTGGAGCGGTCCGGTTACCGGGAGGAGAGCTACCACACATTCTCCTACAGCCCGCTGCGCAACGACGACAACGCCCTCATCGGCATGTTGTGCGTGGTCAGTGAGGACACCGACCGTGTCGTCGGCGAACGACGGATGACCACGCTGCGTGATCTCGGGTCCGATCCCAGTGTGGTACGTACCGAAGAGGAGATGGTGACCTTCGCGGGCCGACAGCTCGGCCGCAACGACCTCGACCTTCCGTTCACGGCGATCTACCTCCTCGATGGCGACGGCAGCGCCCGTCTGGCGGCGGCCGCTGGCATAACCGCAGGTCACTCCGCAGCCCCGAGCACGATCTTGGCCCACGAATCGACCCCGGTGTGGCCGGTGGCGGCGCTGGCGCGGGGCGAGTCGCCACTTGTCCCGCTCGATGGCGCCCCGTTCGGGGACCTGCCGACCGGGGCGTGGTCGCAGCCGCCCACCCAGGCACTCCTGGTGCCGCTGCTGCAACAGGGCGACACGCCGTACGGCTTCCTGGTGGCCGGCTTGAATCGGTACCGACCGCTCGATGACGGGTACCGCGGCTTCGTCGAACTGGCCGCGGGTCACGTCGCTGCCGGTATCGCGAGCGCCCGCAGCTACCAGGCGCAGCAGCAGCGGGCCGAGGAACTCGCCGAGATCGACCGCGCGAAGACGGCGTTCTTCTCCAACATCAGCCACGAGTTCCGCACTCCACTGACGTTGATCATGGGTCCACTGGACGAGTTGCGTTTACGCCTCGGCGACACCGACGAGGGGGTACGCGAGGAGTTGCAGGTCATGCACCGCAACGGGCTGCGACTCGGGAAGCTGGTCAACGCGCTGCTGGACTTCTCCCGGATCGAAGCCGGACGGATGCAGGCCCACTACGAGCCGGTGGACCTCGCCGCGGTCACCGCGGATCTCGCCAGCGTGTTCCGCTCCGCCGTCGAACGCGCGGGTCTCACCTTCGAGGTGGACTGCCCCCCACTACCCGAGCCGGTGTACATCGACCGCGGCATGTGGGAAAAGATCATCCTGAATCTCCTCAGCAACGCCCTGAAGTTCACCTTCGACGGCGCCATCCGGGTACGGCTGCGGGCAGAGCACGGCCGGGCGGTGGTGACAGTTGTCGACACCGGGATCGGGGTGCCCGCCGAGGAGATGCCCCGACTGTTCGAACGGTTCCACCGCATCGACAACGCCCGGTCACGCTCGAACGAGGGCAGTGGCATCGGCCTGGCGCTGGTGCGGGAACTCGTCGGGCTGCAGGGCGGTGACGTCAGCGCCGACAGCACCATCGGCCAGGGCACCACCTTCACCATCGGGCTGCCCTTCGGGAGTGGTCACCTGCCGCCGGGCACCGTCGCCTCCGGCGGGGAGCGCGACGTATCCGCCGCCGCCGAACCGTTCGTCGAGGAGGCACTGCGCTGGCTCCCGCAGGAGCCGTCAGCGGGCACGCCCACAGAGGTCGCCGGACCCAGCGGGTGGGAGACGACGACAGACGCACGGCCCGGCTCGGCACGCATCCTGGTCGCCGACGACAACGCTGACATGCGGGAGTACCTCAGCCGCCTGCTACGCGCGGCTGGCTACCGGGTCGAGGCGGTCAACGACGGCCACCTGGCCCTGCAGGCGGCACGCGCCAGTCAACCCGATCTCGTCGTCAGCGACGTGATGATGCCCGGCCTGGACGGTCTGCAACTGGTAGCCGCGCTGCGCGCCGAACCTCGTACGGCGGGAACTCCCGTCCTGCTGCTGTCGGCGCGGGCAGGGCAGGAGGCCTCCATCGAGGGGTTGGAGGCGGGGGCGGACGACTACCTGGTCAAGCCCTTCGCCGCCGCCGAGTTGCTGGCCCGGGTGCGGACGAACGTGACGTTGGCCCGGCTGCGCAACCACCACGCCCGGTGGCGCACGGCCCTGATCGACTCGCTTCAGGAGGCCTTCTTCGTCTGCGACGAGAACGGCTCCGTCGTCGAAATCAACACCACCTTCACCGACATCCTCGGCTACGGCCCCGAAGGGCTCCCCTACCCCGCCAATCCCCCGTGGTGGCCGAGCCGGGAGACCGAGCCCGAGGCATACCAGCAAGTCACCGATGCGCTCACCCAGCTCACGGGTCAGACCAGCGGTGCGTACACCATCCCGGTGACGCACCGGGACGGCCATCGTCTGTGGGCCGCCGCCGCCTTCAACCAGGTGCAGGACCCGGACACCGGCCGACGGGTGATCGTCGGCACCTTCCGCGATGTCACGGCGGAGCACTACGCCGTGCAACGGGAGAGCGCACTGGCCGCCCTGAGCATCCGCCTGTCGCAAGCGGACAACCTCGCCGACGCTTTGCACGGCGTCCTCGACGAGCTACGGGGGCTGTGGCGCGCCACGCGCGTTCTCGCGGCTGTCTTCGACGGCTCCCACACCCCGACGATCACCGCCACCGATCCTCACCAGCGCTGGGACACCCTCACCGACCAACGCCGCCGGATGCTCACCGACCTGCGCGATCGGCCCCTGCTCACCACAGTCGCGGACCACACCACGGGCGTCGGAATCGCCGTGGAACATCCCCACGGCACGATGGCCCTGTGGATCGACCTCGGCGAGAGGCGCCCCGTCACCGAACAGGACGAGACCCTGCTGGCCCTGCTGGCCGGCCACCTCGGCCAAGGGCTGCGCCGGGTGCAGCACATCGATCAACAGCGCGAGACCGCCCTCGCGTTGCAACGGGCCATCCTCGGCCCCGCACAGCTGCCCAGCGGCTTCGCCGCGCGGTACGCACCCGCCACCCGGCCGTTGAAGGTCGGCGGCGACTGGTACGACACCATCGCGCTCGTCGACGGGCAGATCGGCATCGTCGTCGGCGACTGCGTCGGTCACGGACTGCGAGCCGCCACCGTCATGGGCCAACTCCGCAGCGCCTGCCGTGCCCTGCTGCTGCAGGACTCCAGCCCGTCGCGCACGCTCACCGCACTCGACCGTTTCGCCGCTCAGTTGCCCGGAGCGCTGTGCGCGACGGTCTTCTGCGGCGTCCTCGACCCGACGACCGGACAGCTGCGCTACGCCAGCGCCGGGCATCCTCCCGCCATCGTCACCTCACCCGACGGCAACACCCGGTTGCTCGACCAGGGTCACTCCCGCCCCCTCGGCGTTCGAGGCAGCGCCGAGCGACCCGAAGCCGAGGAACGGGTGCCGGCACGAGCCACCCTGATGCTCTACACCGACGGGCTCGTCGAACGCCGCCGCCAACCGCTCACCGCAGGCATCGGCCAGGTCGTGACGGTGATCCAGAACGGACGCGCCCACCCCATCGAGACGCTCGCCACCGACGTCATGGATCAACTCAGCCCGCCCGGGGGATACGACGACGACGTCGCGGTCCTGCTCTACCGTCACCCCGGCCCGCTGGAACTCGACTTCACCGCCGAAGCCACCGGCCTCGCACCCGTGCGCAGCGCACTACGAAGCTGGCTCGAGCGCTGCGGGCTGAGTCCCACCAACGCCTACAACGTCCTGGTGGCCGCCGGCGAAGCCTGCGCCAACGCCATCGAGCACGGACACCGCGACAACCCGGGCGGACGGATCCGGCTACGGGCCACCGCCACCGCCGACGGCCTGCACCTCAGCGTCACCGACAGCGGGCACTGGAAGACACCTCAGCCGGAAGCCGGCAACCACCGGGGACGAGGCCTGCTCCTCATGCGGGCCCTGATGGACGCCATCACCGTCACGCCCAGTGCCACCGGCACCACCATCGACATGCAGGCGAGGATCCCATGAGCACCACACTGACCCTCACCACCGACCAGCGGCCCGACGGCGCTCTCGTACTGACCGCCATCGGGGAGGTCGACATGAGCAACGCCGCCGACTTCGGGGACGCCCTCACCCGCGCCGTGGACGCTGCCCCCGGCCCGCTGACGGTCGACCTGACCGCACTGGAATACCTCGACAGCGCGGGCCTGGCCGTCCTGTTCCCCCACGTCGAGCGGATCCACCTCATCGCCAGCCCGATCCTGGCTCCCGTCCTAATCATCGCCGGGCTCGCCGACCTGATGACAGTCACTCCTGCCTGACAGATCTCAGGGCCTTTGCCAGGCTTAGGCGACGAACCGGGCTGGCACCCACATCCGACGGCAGGAGATTCCCACCGATGAAAGGCCGTTACGCCAACCTGAACCGGATCCGGACCCTCGACCCCGAGCGCGACTACCTGGACATCTACCGGACGATGCTGCGCTACGAGTTCCCGTGGGACATGAAGCTCGGCCTCAACCTCGCCTTCAACAGGTCCTTCTCCATCCCCGCCATCGCCGCGGTGCACACCACCACCGGTGAGCTGACCGACCGCACCCAGAAGCGGATCGACGACACCGGCCTGCTGATGTACGAGATGGTGCTCAACGGCTTCGAGCAGCCCCGTGGTCGGGACGCGTTGCGGCGCGTCAACCAAATCCACCGCCCGTACGACATCAGCAACGACGACTTCCGCTACGTCCTCGGCTGCCTGGTGGTCATTCCGACGCGGTGGCTGCAGGAGTACGGCTGGCGCCCGCCCTGTTGCCACGAGCTGCAGGCCACCTACCTGTTCTACCGGGAGCTCGGCCGACGGATGGGCATCACGGACATCCCCGGGTCGTACGAAGAGTTCGAACTCTGGTTCACCGCGCACGACGCTGCTCACCTCCAGCCGAACGACGACGCGGCGGCGATCGAACGGGCCACCCGGATGCTGATGCTCACCCGGATCCCCCGGCCGTTTGGACCGCTGGGGAACGCGCTGGTCAGTGCCATGTACGACGCGCCACTGCGGCAGGCGATGCGCGTCGACGCGCCGCCGTGGCCGGTCCGGGCCGGCCTGCACGTGGCGCTGAAGCTGCGCTCGCGGTCGCAGCGGTGGTTCGGCGCGCCGCGGACGACGGCGCTGTTCGCCGACGGGATCAAGGCCAAGAGCTACCCCGACGGGTACGAGATCAGCCAACTCGGCCCGCAGCACGACTAGCACGTCAACGCACCTGGATAGCCGCGTAGCGGCACCGGTGGCATCGGCGACATCAGTCAACCGTGTCGGGCGTGAGCAGCAGGAGAGATCGAGACCAGCAGATGGGACCAGACGGCACGGACACACCCGTGATGATCCGACAAGCCACGCATGTAGATGTCGAGGGCATAGTCGAGGTGCACACTCAAGCGCGCACCGCCTACTACATCGCCGGCGGACTCCGCGCTGACGACCTCGCCGACCCGGCGCAGACGCAGCAACGCCATGACGGGTGGGCCCTCGCGATCCAGTCACCGGACCGAGTGGTGAAGTGCGCAGTCCAAGACGGCAAGATCGTCGGCATCCTGAGCATGGGACGCCCACACTCGCCGACCATCGACGCCCACATGGTGGGCCAGCTCTACCAGATCCACGTGATACCCAGCCATTGGGGCAACGGCATCGGCGCACGACTGCACACCAGCTTCGTCGACTACCTCACGGACTCATCCCTGCCGACCGGGCTGCTCGAGGTCTGGGAACGCAACACCCGCGCACAGTCCTTCTACCGCACACTCGGCTGGAAGCCCGACGGCGACCGCCGGCCCGGCCCAAATGGCAGCGACTACGTCTTCCTGCGGCTCACCGCACCTGCCGGGGACCAACCACCACAATCAGCCATACGGCGGCCTGGACACTAGACGAACACCGAGCCGGCGACATCTATTGACGTCGAATACTGCACGTTGACGCCTTGACCTGGTCCAGGCCGGCGAGGCCGTCCTCTTCGGTGTGAACTCTCGGCAAGTCGGTTGGATGGGGCTTGGAGCGAGGTCAGACCGACCGGCGCACCTTGATCGACTCCGTTTCGGCGAAGTCGCGGTATCAAACCGTCCCGGATACCCCCACATCAGCGACGTCGTGTGGATCATGGGTGGGATGGGCGGTCTGTCCGCAGGCGCGGGTGGTTAGGGACCTCGCTTCAGGGTTGAGGCTTCGCAATGTGTCCTGTTTGGGGGCATGGGCGTGTGGTCGGTGCCACCCGTCGGCAGCGTCATGCAGATCACCGCCGCCGGCGTCCTCCTGCCCAGCCAACGCATCCATGTCGGCGAGCCGGAGCCGCCACGCAGACACGAGGGCCTCGCTCAACGCGCCGCCGTCGTCGCGGCTCACCACCACGATGGCCGGCTGAACGTCGTTGGAG
>NZ_JBSFBM010000054.1:0-26223 GCF_053592955.1 Micromonospora sp. NPDC002411
CCGAGTCACAGATCAGCTGGATCTCACCGAGGATGTGGCTGGACAGCACCACTGTCATCCCCGATTCGGCGAGGTTGCGCATCAACGTGCGCATCTCCCGGATGCCGCCCGGGTCGAGGCCGTTGGCGGGCTCGTCGAGGATGAGCAGCTTCGGGTTCTTCAGGAGGGCCGAGGCGACGGCGAGCCGCTGCTTCATGCCCAGCGAGTACGTCTTGACTCGCTCCCCCGCCCGGTCGCGCAGCCCGACGAGTTCCAACACCTCGTCGACGCGGGTGGCCGGCACCTCGCCCGCCCCGGCCAGCAGGGACAGCGTGTCCCGCGCTGTGAAGTGCGGGAAGAACTGCGGGCTCTCCACGATCGCGCCGACCTGGCCAGCGACAGCGGGCAGCGCGTCGGGAACCTCGTGCCCGAGCAGCGCCATCCGGCCGCCGTCGGGTCGGATCAGGCCGAGCAGGGTACGCAGCGTGGTGGTCTTGCCGGACCCGTTGGGACCCAGGAAGCCGTGCACCTGCCCCGCGTCGACCCGCATGTCGAAGCCGTCGAGCGCGTTGCGGGTGCCGCGTCGACGACTCTTGTACGTCTTACGTAGACCTTCGATCTCCAGGACAGCTGGCAAGCTGCACCTCCCCCGATGGGTGGGCGTGACAGCCGACACCATACGCGGTATGCAGACGCACGCAATACGCGGTATGCATCGACGCGCCGAATGGGCTACTTCATCGACGGAACGTGACGGCTCAGGCGCAGACGACCTGGACGCCGGCGGCGCGGAACGCCTCCACCACCTCCGGTGCGGCACCGGAGTCGGTCACCAACGTCTCCACCCGCTCGACGGGGCAGATCCGGGCGAAGGCGTGGCCGCCCAACTTGGACGAATCGGCGATGATCACCACGCGCTTGGCCCGGGCCACCATCAGGTTGTTCATCGCCGCCTCGCCCTCGTGATGGGCGGCCGCGCCGAGCTGCGGGTCGATCGCGTCCACACCCAGCAACGCGACGTCCAGGGTGACCTCACGCAGCAGCGCCCCGCCCAGCGGGCCGACGAGTTCGAACGACTTCGGGCGCACCACCCCGCCGGCCACCACGACCTTCATCCGGGACCGCACCAGCAGCTCGTTGGCGATGTTCAGGGCGTTGGTGACCACTGTGAGCTGGGCGCCCTCGGCGCTGGTGTTCAGGTCCGGCCGGACGGCGAGGGCCCTCGCCACCTCGGTGCTGGTGGTGCCGCCGTTCAGGCCGACCACGGTGCCCGGCGTGACCAGCGCGGCGGCGGCCGCGCCGATCCGCTGCTTCTCCGCCGAGTGCTTCGCCGTCTTGTAGCGCAGCGGCAGGTCGTACGAGACGCCGTTGGCGACCGCGCCACCCCGGGTCCTCGTGATCATCTGCTGCTGGGCGAGCTGGTCGAAGTCACGCCGGATGGTGGCCTGGGAGACGTCCAACCGCTCGGCTGCCGCCTCGACGCTGACCCGGCCGTTGTCGGTCAGCATCTCGAGAAGGGCGTTCCATCTGGCGTACCGGTCCACCGCGGAGGCCCTCCCAGCAACTGCACGGACGGTGATTGATTGCGTGCACACTAGTGCGCGAAACTAGGTGGGCGCAAAAGACTGACCTGCGCGATCGGCTAGCCGGTTGCCACGACCACCCGCATTCGCGCAGAATAACGCGCGAAATGCGGGTCTAACGAGCCGTATTGCGCACCGGTCGCCCCTGCGAGGAGTTTGCCATGGCGTACGTGGACGCGGAGATCGCGAGCCAACCCGACTGCTGGCGGGAGGCGGCCGAGCTGGCCGGCGTCGTCCACGGCGACCTCCCGCGCCCCGGTGAACGAGTCGCGGTGGTCGGTTGCGGCACGTCGTGGTTCATGGCCATGGCGTACGCGGCCCGCCGCGAGCAGGCCGGCCAGGGTGAGACCGACGCGTTCCAGGCGTCCGAGTTCCCCACCGGCCGCCACTACGACCGGCTGATCGCCATCAGCCGCTCCGGCTGCACCACCGAGGTGCTCGAACTGCTCGCCGCACTGCGCGGGCGGACACCCACCACTGTCATCGTCGGCGACCCGGCGTCCCCGGCGGTCGACCTCGCCGCCGCCGCGGTGACCATGCCCTTCGCCGACGAGCGGTCGGTGGTGCAGACCCGCTTCGCGACCACCGCGCTGGCCCTGCTCCGCGCCCACCTCGGCGACCCGGTCACCGCCCTTGCCGCCGACGCCGAGGTGGCGGTGCGCTCCCCGCTGCCGATCGACCCGGCCACCATCGGGCAGGTCACGTTCCTCGGTCGGGGGTGGACGATCGGGTTGGCCCAGGAGGCCGCCCTGAAGTGCCGCGAAACGGCGATCTTCTGGGCCGAGGCGTACCCGGCGATGGACTACCGACACGGGCCCATCTCGGTCGCCGCACCCGGCCGGCTGGTCTGGGCGTTCGGCGAACTGCCCGACGGGCTACCCGAGGACGTGGCCGCGACCGGCGCGGCTTTCGTACACAGTCGCACCCACGGTTGGCGCACGGTGCTCGGTAGCTGGTCCGCTGGTCGTACCCCGGTCGACCCCATGGCCGACCTGATCCTGGCGCAACGCTTCGCAGTCGCGCTGGCCACCAGCCGGGGCCTCGACCCGGACGCGCCCCGGCACCTGTCCCGGGCCGTGGTGCTGGCGTGAGCCGCGGCGACGCCGCGCCTACCGACCCGGTGGTCGTCGCGCTGGACGTCGGCGGCACCGGCATGAAGTGCGCCCTGGTGCGGCCGGACGGCGTCGCGGTACGCACCGAGCGGCACCCCACCGACGCCGCGCGCGGCCCGGCGGCAGTGGTCGCCACCATCCTGGACGTCGCCGAAGGGCTCGCCGACAAGGCCCGCGCCGACGGCCTCACCCCGATCGCGGTCGGCATCGCCGTCCCCGGTGTGGTGGACGAGGCGCGCGGGGTCGCGGTCTGGTCGGCGAACGTGGGCTTCCGGGACGTACCCCTGCGGGACCTGGCGGTGCGGCGGCTCGGCCTGCCGACGGCGCTCGGTCACGACGTGCGTGTCGGTGGTCTCGCCGAGGCCCGGCTCGGTGCCGGTCGCGGCACCGGGCACGTGCTGTTCGTGGCGATCGGCACCGGCATCGCCGCAGCGCACGTCGTGAACGGCCACGCCGCAGTGGGCGCGCACGGCGCTGCCGGGGAGATCGGCCACATCCTGGTCCGGCCGGACGGGCCGCGCTGCGGCTGCGGCCGACCCGGCTGCCTGGAGGCGGTCGCCTCGGCAGCGGCGGTCGGACGCCGGTACGCCGAACTGGCCGGCGAGGCCGCCGACGCTCCGGTGTCAGCCGCCGAGGTGGCCGAACGGGCCGCAACCGGCGAACCACTCGCCAGCCAGGTCTGGCAGGAGACGGTCGAGGCGCTCGCCGACGGCCTGGCCAGCGGGCAGGCGCTGTTCGACGTGGCGACGATCGTGCTCGGCGGCGGCCTCGCCCAGGCCGGTGATCTGCTGCTGACCCCGCTGCGGGCGGCGCTGCACGAGCGGATGACCTTCCACCGGGAGCCGCAACTGGTCGCGGCAGCCCTCGGCGACGAGGCCGGTTGCCTCGGTGCTGCCCTGCTCGCAATGGACGCCGTGCGCGGCCACGACCACCAGGAGAAACGATGACGGTACGGGTGAACGGCCGCGTGGTGACCCCGACCGGTGTCATCCGACAGGGCTGCGTCGAGTGGGACGGGGATCGGATCACCGCGGTCGCCGAGTACCCGACGGTCCGTGACGGGCACTGGATCGTGCCGGGCTTCGTCGACATGCACACGCATGGCGGCGGCGGGCACACCTTCACCACCGGGGACACCGACGAGGCCCGGGCGGCTGCCGACTTCCACCTCGCGCACGGCACGACCACAGTGCTGGCGAGCCTGGTCAGCGCACCCTTCGAGTTGATGCGCTCGGCCACCGAGGCGTTCACCCCGCTGGTTGAGGAGGGCGTGCTGGCGGGTGTCCACTTCGAAGGGCCGTACCTCTCCGCGTCGCGTTGCGGCGCCCAGAACCCGGAGTACCTCCGCGACCCGTCGACCGACGAGCTGACCGAATTGATCAAGCTGGGCCGGGGCGCGGTCCGGATGGTCACCCTCGCCCCGGAACGCGACGGCGCGTTGGAGGCGATCAGGCTGCTCGCCTCGCAGCGGGTGGTGGCGGCGGTCGGCCACACCGACGCCACATACGAGCAGACCCAGGCCGCCGTCGCCGCCGGTGCCAGCGTCGGCACCCACCTGTTCAACGGCATGCGACCGGTGCACCACCGCGAGCCGGGCCCGGTGGTGGCCCTGCTCGACGCGCCCACCGTGATCTGTGAGCTAATCGCCGACGGGGTGCACCTGCACGACGGCATGCTGACCTACGTCGCCGCGACCGCCGGTCCGGACCGGGCCGCGCTGATCACCGACGCGATGGCCGCCGCCGGAATGGCCGACGGGGAGTACGAGCTGGGCGGTCAGGCCGTCACAGTGACCGACGGGGTGGCCCGGCTCGCCCGCGACGGCGCGATCGCCGGAAGCACCCTGACCATGGACGCCGCACTGCGGCACGCCGTGAGTGCCGGAATCCCGATCGCCGACGCGGCTCGGATGGTGGCCACCACCCCGGCCCGGGCCATCGGCCTGGGCGACCGGGTCGGCGCCCTCCAGGTCGGACTCCGCGCCGACCTGGTGGTGCTGGACGACGACCTGAACGTGGTGCGGGTGCTGCGCGGAGGCTCCTGGGTGGACTGACAGTTGCCGCCCCCGCTGAGAGCCAGGCCGCTACCGACCGCGCCTGGTGCGCCGCCTGTCGAGCTGCCCCACATCCGGGGCAGCTCGACAGGGCACCTGGAGAGCCTTTGGAGCTGAATCGTCTACGACATCAGCTCCAAAGGCAGCCACCAGATAGTCCGGTCGCCGAACCGGCGGGGTCTCAGCCGAGGCTGGGGACTTCCACGCCGAGGATGGCCTGCTCGTCGGGGCGGTGCACCAGCACGTCGGTCAGGTACGACTGGACCGCATGGCGCATTCCGACGTCCCGGCCAGCCTGCTCGGAGAGCAGCCACTTGTGCTCGATGATCTGCGCGAACAGCTCCTGCGGCTCCAACTTTCGACGCAGGTGCGCGGGAACCGCCCGGACGACCGGCTCGAAGACCTCGGTCAGCCAACGGTGCGCGGCCTGCTGCTCGTCGATCAGGTCGCTCTCCGCCCGGTAGGCGTCCAGGTCGTTGAGCAGCTTGCGCGCCTGGTTCTCCTCGGCGTCCAGACCGGTCAGCCGCAGCAGCCGCCGGGTGTGGTAGCCGGCGTCCACCACCTTCGGCCGGACCAGGAAACGTCCGTCCTCGCCACCCGACATGGCCACCTCGGCCACGTCGAAGCCCAGTTCGTTGAGGCGGCGGATCCGGCCCTCGATGTCGCGCCGGGCCTCCCGCTCGATCGCCTGCTCGTAGGTGATCTCGTGCCACAGCCGCTCGTAGCGCTGCACGACCTCCTCGCAGACCACCTCCGGGTCGATGGACTCGTGCAGCAGGCCGGCGGCCTGCAGGTCCAACGCCTCGCCGAAGATGTTCACCCGGGCGATCTCCAGGTCCTCGCCGCGCTGACCGTTGGAGAGCGAGTTGTGCAACGCGCCGGTCTCCGCGTCCACCAGGTAGGCGGCGAACGCACCCGCATCCCGGCGGAACAGCGTGTTCGACAGCGAACAGTCGCCCCAGAAAAAGCCGGTCAGGTGCATCCGCACGATCAGGGCGGCGAGCGCGTCGAGCAGCCGGCTCATCGTCTCCGGTCGCAGCGTGTGCGAGAAGAGCGCACGGTACGGCAACGAGAACTGGAGGTGCCGGGTGATCAGCACCGATTCGAGGGGCTCCCCGTCCTCGGTCTGCCGGTCGGCGACGACCGCCACCGCCTCGACCGAGGGGAAGTCGATCCGCTCCAGGGCCCGGAGCAGGTCGTACTCCCGCTCGGCGATCCGCTCGCGGGTCTCCTTGAACGCGTAGACGTAGTCACCGAGCCGGACGAACCGGACGATGTGTCGGGAGATGCCCTGCGGCAGGGCCACCAGATGTTGGGCAGGCCACTCCTCCAGCGGAGTCGACCAGGGCAGGTCGAGCAGCGCCGGGTCGACGAGGGCAGACGTGATCCGCACGGGCACAAGCATGACGCCTCGCCCCCCGCATCCGCCTCACTTCGTGGTTGGGCCCACAGCGCCGAACACCCCGGCCTCGCATCGGGCCGGTAGCGTGGTCGCGTGCTCAAACCCACGGCGGTACGACGTGACCTGCGGCTACGGCCCGTCCGCCCGGCCGGCTGGTGGTTCGACGCCCTCCTGCTGGTCGGATTCGGCGCGTTGACCCTGGCGCTCGCCCGAGGCGCCCTGCTCGGTCTGGACCTGGCGGTCCGGGAGTGGGCCTACGCCCATCACCCGGCGCCGATCTACTGGACGGCGCGGGTGTTCAACTTCCTCGGGCAGGGTGGCTGGCTGCTGATGCCGGTCTCGGCGGCGCTCGGCATCGCCGTGGCCTGGCGGGCGCGCACGGTCCGGCCTCTGCTGCTGCTGGCCGGGGCGTTCGTGCTTCTGTACCTGACGGTCGGACCACTGAAGGTCCTGACCGACCGGGCCGCGCCCAGCTCGGATCTGCCGCCGAGCCAGTCGGTTCGGATCTTCAATGACCTGCCGCCCACCGAGTACGACCTGTCCTATCCGTCCGGGCACGTCGCCAACGCGATCGTCTGGTACGGGGTGATAGCCGTCCTGCTGACCGCGTTGACGTCCGGGCGACTGCACCCGACCGTGCACCGGCTGATCCGATTCGCCCCACCGGCGATCCTTCTGGTCACCACCACCTACCTGAACTTCCACTGGCTCACCGACGGCGTGGCGGCACTACTGCTGGGACTCTTCCTGGACCGGCTGCTGCACCGGGTGCCCTGGGACGACCTGCCCCTCCCCGGTCGGTTACGCGAATGGGACCGGCCGTTCACGTCGTACCCCTAGGGTTTCGGTCCGTGGATCAACTGGCGCGGCGGCTCGGCGTACCCGATGCGGTTGTCATCGGTCTGGGCTCGATGCTCGGCGCGGGCGTCTTCGTGGTCTTCGGTCCGGCCGCGGCGGCGGCCGGCGGCGCCGGTCTGCTGCCCGCGCTGGTGCTCGCCGGTTTCATCGCCTTCTGTAACGCGACCAGCTCGGCGCGGCTGGCGGCCCGTTACCCGGAGTCCGGCGGCACCTACGTCTACGGGCGGGAACGTCTCGGGCCGTTCGCCGGGTTCGTGGCCGGTTGGGGGTTCGTGGTCGGCAAGACGGCGAGCTGCGCGGCGATGGCGTTGACCATCGGGGCGTACCTGTGGCCGGGGCAGGCCCGGCTGGTCGCGGTCGGCGCGGTGCTCGCGGTGACCGCCGTGAACCTGCGCGGCATCGCCAAGACGGCCACCGCCACGAAACTGCTGGTGGCGCTCGTGCTCGCGGTGCTGACAGTGGTCGCTGTGGTCGGCGTGGTGGGCGGTCCGGTGCGCCTGGACCGGTTGGGCGAGGCGGGCGGCTCCGCGCGGGGCGTGCTCACCGCGGCAGGGCTGCTGTTCTTCGCCTTCGCCGGGTACGCACGGATCGCCACCCTCGGCGAGGAGGTCCGCGACCCGCGGCGGACGATCCCCCGCGCGGTGCCGCTGGCCCTCGGGCTGGTGTTCGCGATCTACCTGGTGCTGGCGGTGGTCACGCTCGGCGTGCTCGGCGCCGACCGGCTGGCCGATTCCGCCGCGCCCCTGGTCGACGTGGTGACCGCCGCCGGGCTGCCCGGCCTGGCGTGGGTAGTCCGCGCCGGTGCCACCATCGCCGTCGTCGGGGTGCTGCTGTCCCTGGTCGCCGGGGTCGGCCGGACCACCCTCGCCATGGCCCGCCGCCGTGACCTGCCCGGCGTGCTGGCCGCCGTGCACCAGGTACGCCAGGTGCCCCACCGGGCCGAGTTGGCGGTGGCCGCCGTGGTGATCGTTGTGGTGCTGCTCGGCGACGTACGGCAGGCGATCGGCTTCTCCAGCTGCACGGTGCTGGTCTACTACGCGATCACCAACGCGGCAGCGCTCACGTTGGGCCGGGACCCGGACCGGCGGTCGCCGGTCCGGGTCGTCGCCGTTCTGGGGCTGGTCGGCTGTCTGCTGCTCGCTGTCAACCTGCCGCTCGGCAGCGTCCTCGCCGGGTTCGGCGTGCTCGCCGTCGGGGCCGCCTGGTACGCGCTACGGGCGGGCCACCGGTGGCCTGGTCAGCGGCTCAACCGCCGGTAGCGGCGCACCGCCAACGGGGCGAAGATCGCGATCAGGAGCGCCGGCCACAGCACCGCCAACAGCATGGCGTGCTCCGCCGGCCAGGAGTCGCCACCCAGGCCCGGGTTGCCGAACAGTTCGCGGATCGCCGCGACGGTGGCCGACAGCGGGTTCCACTCCGAGATCGTCCCGATGACCGACGGCATCAGCTCGGGCGACACGAAGACGTTGGAGATCGCGGTGAGCGGAAACGCGGCCGGGAAGACGATCACGCCGACGGTGTCCGGGTTACGGACCAGCAGCGCCAGGTAGATCCCGATCCAGGTGATCGCGACGCGGAGCAGCAGGAGCAGCCCGACGGCGAGCAACGCCTTGCCCACACCCTGCCGCCACTGCCACCCGACGAGCAGACCACAGACCAGCAGGGTGGACATCTCCAGCAGCGCGCGGAGCAGGTCGGCCGCACTGCGACCGGTCATCAGGGCGGACCGGGCCATCGGCATCGACCGGAACCGGTCGACCACGCCCCGGCTGAGGTCCAACGCCACGCCGGTCGCGGTGGCGCCCAGGCCGTACAGCATCGTCATCACGAACACGCCGGGCAGCAGGAACTCGCGATAGTTGCCACCGCCGGCCACCTGCATGCCGCTGCCGAACACGTACCCGAAGACCAGCACGAACATGATCGGCAGCGAGAAGTAGAGGATCAGCTCCTCCGGCGAGCGGATCACGTGGATCATGTTCCGCCTGGTCATCGTCCAACCGTCGGCCACCGCTGCCGTCATGCCAGGTCCGCCTTTCGTCCTACCCCGACGGGCTCGCGAGCCTCGTCGGGCCGGTGCCCGGTCAGGTACAGGAACGCCTCGTCCAGCGTCGCGCGCCGCAGACCGATGTCCTCGACAGCGATCCCGGCGTCGTCCAACGCCCGCACCACGTCGACCAGCCCGGCGACCCGGTCGGCCACCGGAACGCTGAGTCGCCGGACCTCCGGATCGACCTCGGGTTCAGCGCCGCAGATCGGCCCGACGATGCGGGCGGCCCGGGTCAGGGCGGCGACGTCGCGTACCACCACCTCGACGCGGTCACCGCCGGTCATCGCCTTCAGCTCGTCCGGTGAGCCCTCGGCCACCACCCGCCCGGCGTCGATCACCGAGATGCGGTGGGCGAGCTGATCGGCCTCCTCCAGGTACTGCGTGGTGAGCAGCACAGTGGTCCCGTCCGCGACCAGCGCGCGAACCAGGTCCCACACCTGGTTGCGGCTGCGCGGGTCCAGGCCGGTAGTGGGTTCGTCGAGGAAGAGCACACGCGGGGTACGGATCAGACTGGCAGCGAGGTCCAGCCGTCGGCGCATCCCGCCCGAGTACTCACCGGCGGAGCGACTCGCCGCGTCCTCCAGCCCGAACCGTTCCAGCAGCTCGTCGGCGCGTTGACGGGCCGCCCGGCGGCCGAGCCGGAACAGCCGGCCGAACAGCTCCAGGTTCTGCCGGCCGCTGAGGGTCTCGTCGACCGCCGCGTACTGTCCGGTCAGCCCGATCCGGGCACGCACCTCGTCCGGCTGGCGCAGCACGTCGTACCCGGCCACGCTGGCCCGGCCCGCGTCGAAACGCAGCAGCGTGGCAAGGATCCGTACCGCCGTCGTCTTACCCGCGCCGTTGGGGCCGAGCAGCCCGTACACCGTGCCGGTCGGGACGGCCAGGTCGAACGAGTCCAGCGCGCGGGTCGGGCCGTACCGCTTGCCCAGGCCCTCGGCGACCACTTCGAATGTCGTCATGCCCCCACGGTGCGGTGGTCTGCTGACGGGTCACGCACCGTCCGCTGACGGTGGCGCACCAGGCCCGACCTTCTCCGCCTCGGCGATCTGCTCGAGAACGAACACGACCTCCGTCCTCGTTGCCTCGCCGACGTACCAGCCGGTGAGTCCCCCGATCAACGCCGCTTCGCAGAACCGCCTCGCCTCGGCCAGGTCGCCGCTCAGTCGTGCCACCTGGGCGAGGCCGAGCCGGGCGGCGGAGACGAATTCCGGTGCGCCGCTACGCTGCGCGAGGAGCAGGGCGGCGGCGAAGTCGTCGCGCGCCGCGGCGAGGTCACCGGCGCGCAGCCTGATCTCGCCCCGGGTACGCAGCATGTCGGCCTGGTCGACCACCGATTCGAGTTCTTCGGCCAGCCTCATGGCCTGGTCCATGTGGGCGCCCGCCGCTTCCGGATCGTCGCGCCAGGCCGCGAGTTCGCCGAGCACCCCCAATGTGATCATGCATCCCCAGCGGTCCCCGGCCTGCCGGAACCCGTCGAGCGCAGTCTCCAGTTCCGTTCCGGCCTGGTCCCACCTACCACTCCACATCAGCGCCGAGCCGCTCCCCATCGCGCCCAACGCGTTGATCCACACGTCCGAGCCGACCAGCCGTCGCAGCTCCCGCATCAGCTCGTTGACGTGCTCGGACCCGCCCGACGGCGGGCCGGCCGAGATCCCCGACAGATACAGCAGAAAGGGTTGCCGGGGCGGTCGGTCGAGACTGCGGATGACGGAACGCTGCGTACCCAGCGAGTCCAGAGGCCCGGATCCGCCAAGCGAGGCGTTGTAGACGCAGAGCGCGTACTCCTCGCGCAGCTCCGGAGGCGCTTCGGCGCCGAGCAGACCGAGGACGTCGGCGGCCAGCCGGGCACCTTCGCCGCGCATGCCGCGCAGCCACCAGTAGAACGACAGGGCCGCGACCATGCCGGCCGCGTCGGCGGCGTCACCTGCTGCGGTGGCACGGCGCAGCGCGGCGTGGAGGTTGTCCCGTTCGGCGTCGAGCCGTCGCAGCCAGTGCAACTGCTCCGGGCGTCGAAGGTGGTCGCTGGCGTTCCGGGCGAACTCCAGGAAGTACGCGGTGTGCGCACGACGCTGGTCGTCGGCCTCGCCCGCGTCGGCGAGACGCTCGGCGCAGAACGCACGGACCGTCTCCAACATCCGGTAACGACCATCTGCCATCTCCACGAAGGACTTGTCGACGAGACCGGTCAGCGCCTCCACGAAGTCACCGCGGGGCAGGCCGCAGACCTGCCCCGCCGCTTCCAGCGTCGCGCCACCGGCGAAGACGGTGAGACGACGGGCCAGTCTGCGTTCCGCGTCGTCGAGCAGATCCCAGCTCCACTCGACCACCGCCCGGAGTGTGCGGTGTCGCGGCGACGCGGCCCGGCTGCCCATCGACAGCAGTCGGACCCGGTCGTCGAGGCGGACGGCCACCTCGGCGACGGGCAGCGCACGCAGCCGGGCGGCGGCCAACTCGATCGCCAACGGCAGGCCGTCGAGGGTGCGGCAGATCCGCAGCACCGTGTCGACGTTGGCCGGCGTGATGGTGAAGTCGGGTACGACGTCGGCGGCCCGCTGGGCGAAGAGTCGGACGGCGGCAGAGTCGTCGGCGTGCCGCGCGGACGCACCCGGTGGTGGCACTGTGAGCCCGGACAGCGGGCACAACGCCTCGCCGGCCAACCCGAGCGGTTCGCGGCTCGTGGCCAGGACACGCAATGCCGGGCACGCGCCCAGCAACCGGGCGGCCAGCCGGGCGGCGTCGGCGATGACGTGTTCGCAGTTGTCGAGCACGAGCAGCAGCCGACGCTCGGCGAGCGCCTCGACGAGCCGGTCGGTGGGGTGCCGACCCGGCTCGGCCGGGGCGCGCAGGCCCGCGTCGCGCAGGCCGAGCGCGGTCAACACCGCCTGCGGTACGTCGGAACCGTCGGCCAACCCGGCCAACTCGACGAAGCGGACCTCCCCGTCCTGGCGGCCGGCTGCCTCGATCGCCAACCGGGTCTTGCCCGCTCCTCCGGGACCGATGAGGGTGACCAGCCTCCGCTCGCCGAGCAGATCGCCGACGCGCTTGAGCTCCTCGTCTCTCCCGACGAACGTGGTGAGCTGGCTCGGCAACGCCCGTTGGGTCGCCCCGCGTTCCTCACCGCGAAGCACCGCGAGGTGGATCGCGGCCAGCTCCGCCGACGGGTCGGCACCGAGCTGCTCTGCGAGGGTGCTCCGGGCGTCCTCGAACTCGGCCAGCGCCTCCGCCGGCCGGCCCAGTGCGGCCAGGGCACGCATGAGCTGGCCCCGTGACCGCTCCCGCAGCGGATGCGCGACGACGAACTCCCGCAGCTCCGCGACCAGTGCGGCCGACGCACCCATCGCCAGGTCCGCGTCGACCCGGTCTTCGATCGCGGCCAGCCGTAGTTCGTCCAGCCGGGCCGCCTGGGCGGGCGCGCCCGGCACATCGGCCAGGGCCGGGCCACGCCACAGCTCCAGCGCCTCGCGCAACACGGTCGCCGCTCGGGGCCAGTCACCACCGGCGAGCGCGCGCCGCCCGGCCTCGGCACGTCGCTCGAACCGGTACGCGTCGACATCCTCGGGGTCCACGGCGAGGCGGTAGCCGGCCGGGTGGAACTCGATCGGGTTCTGCTCGGCGGGCAGAGTCTGGCGCAGCCGTGACACCTGGGACTGGAGCGCGTTGACCGCACCTCGGGGCGGGTGTTCGCCGTACAGGCCGTCGATCAGTCGGTCGGCGGAGACGACGCGTCCTGCGTCGAGCAGAAGGAGCGCCAGCAGCGCGCGCAGCCGAGGGCCGCCCACGGGAATCTCGCGCCCATCGGCCAGCAGCACCTGGGTCGGCCCCAGGATGCGGAAACGCATGCCATGGATTGTCGCTCAGCGCCGGTCTGTACCTACGGCCCGATCTGCCGACTGCACGGTTCGGCGAAATCGCGGTATCACAGCGCCGGGGATACCCCCACATCGGCGAAACGGAGTGGATCAACCCGCAAGCGCTGGGATGCGGTTCACGCGCCCCGGGGCGCCCTGGGGGGTTCGTGAATGCTTGCGCGGTGTGCTCGAGAGTCAGGTTCGTCCCGTAGGCGAGCGTCGTCAGCCAGCTGGCCCGACCACTCGTCAACGCCCGCACCCTGGGCCGGCGGCACGGCCCCGACGGTTGGCAAGCGGGACGGTGACACCGGGTGGGCCGCGCCCGGGGCGGAGGCCGCTACCTCCTGATCGCTCGGTCCGGCCGGCGAGGCGTGCTCGGCAGGGACGGGCAGCGACCCCGCGGATCGGGCGGCGCCGGGTGACGCCGGCACGGGCCGGGGCACCGATCCGACGTGACCGGGCGGCGTCAGCGTCCTGCCCGGCACGGGTGGGGCGCACTGCCGGGTCAGCCAGTCCAACCCGCGCCGGCGGGCGACGACTGTCAACCGGTCGCCCGCGAAGATCACCTGTCGGGGGTCGAGGTCCTTCCACCAGATCGTCTTGCCACCGCCGGCCGGAGTCCGGGCGATCAGTCGGACCTGCCCGTCCCGGTTGACCACGTCCAGCGGTCGTCCGTCCAGCTCGGATCCCGCGGCGACCGGCACCTCGGCCACCGGCAGCGCGTGCCTGTCGACCGGGATTGTGGTGATCACCGCGCGTTCGGTGAGCGCACCGATGAAGGCCGGGGCGGCCAGGTAGGAGACCGACCGGGACACCCCGAGGGCGAAGGTCTCCTCCACCCGCTCGGCGAAGTCACCGTCGAAGAACCGCAGCACCACCCGCAGGTCGTTACGCAGGTCGCGGGCGGTGAGCGCCGCCTCCAGGTTGGCGACATCGTCGGTGGAGGCCACCACCAGCGCCTGGCATTCCGCCACCGACGCGGCGACGAGCGTCTCCGGCAGTGCGGCGTCGCCAACGATCAGCGGCACCTCCAGTTGACGGGCCAGGGCGGCGCCGCGCGGTTCCGGGTCCTTGTCGATCGCCACCACCTCGACGTCGTACTCGCGCAGTTGCGCCATGACCCGGGTGCCGACGTTGCCCAGACCGATCACCACGACGTGCCCGGCCCGCGCCGGCTGCAACCGGCCGGTGTGCAGAGCCAGCCGGGCGTTGACGATGCCGTCCACCACCACCGCGGTGATCAGCGGGATCAGCGCCAACCCGGCCAGGTTGAGCACCACCTGCATGATCTGCGCGTCCGGCGGCTTGCCGGTGTCCGGGTCGGCGCCGCTGAGCGTGGTGACGAGCGTCAGGTACAACGCTTCCAACGGAGAGACGTTCTCGGCGCGGGAGATCAGCGCCCCCAGCACCGCGATCAGCGCGAGCACCAGCATCACCGCGATGCCGATCTTGCGGGTGGCGAAACCACGGACGGCCCGCATCAGGACGGCGACCGGGCGACGCCGCCGGCGGGCCCGGACCAACCGACGGGCGGCGACCTCGGTGCCCGGTGGCTGCCCGGTCGCCTCGGCGAGCACCAGGTCCGCGCCGGCCTGCTCGGCCGGCAGCAACTCCACACCCTGCGCCTCGGTGAGGTGGGCCAACGCGCACACCACGTCCTGCGGTCGGACGTCGGCCCGCCGCGCCACCCGTAGCGTCTTGTCCCGATGTTGAAAGGAGCTGGGGTCGACCTCGTTGAGGGCGGCGGCCACGAAGGCCGGCGCGGCCATCTCGGCGTCGGAGAGCACCTCGACCGGCGCCTTCAGCAGTTTGCGCACGCCGTCGGCGAGGGTGCCGTTGAACATCCGCAGCACCTGGCGGACCCGCTGGTCGACGGCCTGCGCGCAGAGCGCGGCGTGCAGGTTGCCGACGTCGTCCTGGTTCAGCAGGGCCAACCCGGCCGCCCCGGCCAGACCGGCGGCTTCGAAGGTGTCCACGTCCAGCCGATCCGAGCGGACCACCCGGACTCCTCGTAGTGCCGCCACGTCCGGGCCGTTGCTGCGGTAGCGCTCCGGCACCACGACTGTCACCCGGGCCCCACCCACCGGCAGTTCGGATTCGAGCATCGCCCGCGCCACGTAGTAGGCGAGTGCGTCCTTGCCGCAGACCACGTAGTGCGGGCGCGGATCGCCGGCGGAGCGCAGCCGCCAGTTCCACTCGACCGCCCGTCGCGCCCGGTCCCGCCACGGCTCTGCCATGCCCGGATCGTAATCAGCGCTGCCCTGCTGGGCGACCCTGTCCGGATCATCCCCGGTCAGGAATGCCCGCTTCGGCGACGGGTAGAGCAGCGGCATGCAGACGTTCCTCCCGTACCCGGACTTCCTGGCCAGCGCCCGCACGCTGGACCAGAAGCGGCTGGGCAAGCAGCGGGTGGAGGCCATCCAGGTGCTACGCGGGCTCACCCGACCCGATTACGGCTGGCGCAACCATCCGGCCGTGAAGATGTGGGCCGGGTACGAGGAGGCGCTCACCCGCTACGGGCTGGACATGTGCGCGGTGTGGACCGAGCCGGGGCGGGCGGACACCTGCGCCACCACGATGACCGTCGACCTCGCCGCCGCCTGCGGGGCCGGTGTCGTACGCACCCAGGAGGAGCTCGAACAGGCCGGTGAGCTGCCCCCGTGGCTGGGGCGCGACGACCTGCACCTGAGCCACCGCTCGTCGTTGCTGCGGAAGGACCCGTCGCACTACCGCCCCCTGTTCGGCAACGACGTCCCGGAGGATCTGGAGTACGTCTGGCCCGCCTCCGACCGCGAGCGCCGCTGCCTTCCGTAGGGGAGACTGGCCGACGGAGGTGTGCCATGGCGTTGTCGCAAATGGTGGGTCGGCTCATCGGCGTACGGCAACACGTGGTGGACCCGGGCGGCGGTGGCGCGGACCGTGTGCCGCGACCCACCACGGCGGTGGTGGTCGGTGGCGGCATCGCCGGCATGTCGGCGGCGGTGGTGCTGGCCGAGCGGGGTGTGGCGGTGACCGTGCTGGAGGCCGCAGCGACGCTCGGCGGTCGACTGGGTGCCTGGCCGGAGGCGCTCCCCGACGGCAGTCAGCAGAACGAGCACGGTTTCCACGCGTTCTTCCGGCAGTACTACAACTGGCGCTCGATCCTCCGCCGGGTCGACGCTGATCTGGGCTTCCTCAAGCCCATTCCGGGCTACCCGATCCTCAGTGAGCAGTGGCCGACCGAGGAGTTCGGCAAGCTGCCACCGGCGCCGCCGGCGAACCTGCTCGCGCTGCTGCTGCGCAGCCCCAGCCTACGCCTGGCCGACCTACGACTGATGGATCGGGACGCCGCGTTGCCGCTGCTCACCTACGATCCGGTGCGCACCTACGCCGAGTTGGACGACACCACCGCCGATGAGTTGCTGGCCTCGCTGCGGCTGCCGGACCGGGCCCGAGCGATGCTGTTCGAGGTCTTCTCGCACTCGTTCTTCAACCACGAGGCCGAGATGTCGGCCGCGGAGATGGTCGCCCAGTTCCACTTCTACCTGCTCGGCAACCCGGAAGGGCTGGCGTTCGACTGCCCCGACGAGGACTACGCCACGGCGATCTGGGAGCCGCTGACCCGGCACGTCGAGAAGCACGGCGGGCGGGTGCTCACCAGCTCCGCCGCGACCGGTGTGCACCGGGACGCCGACGGCTGGCGGGTGACGACCACCGACGGTGGCAGCCACCCGGCCGGGCACGTGGTGCTGGCCGTCGACCCGCCGGCGCTCGCCGCGCTGGTCGCGGCGTCTCCCGATCTGGTCGAGCAGGCACCGGAGCTGGCGGCGCGGATGCCCGCGTTCGGCCGGCCTGGCCCGCCGTACGCGGTGGCGCGGTACTGGTGTGACGGGGACGTGGCCGCCGAGCGGGCGGTGTTCAGCGGGGTGTCCCGGCAGCCGACTCTGGATTCGGTGACGCTCTACCACCGGCTGGAGGACGAGCCGAGGCGCTGGGCGCGGCAGACCGGCGGGTCGGTCATCGAGTTGCACGCTTACGCCTGCGAGCCCGGCGTTCAGGCCGACGAGCTGGCCGAGCGGATGCGCCGCGAGCTGGTCGCGCTCTGGCCGGAGGTCGGCGACCTGCGGGTCCGCGAGTTGCGGGCGCGGGTCGAGGCGCAGGCGCCGGCGTTCACGCCGGGCAGCCACGCCTGGCGTCCGGGGGTACGCACCGACGCGGCCGGCGTCTACCTGGCCGGCGACGGTATCGCCACGGACTTCCCGAGCGCGTTGATGGAACGCTCCGCGGCGACCGGGATCATCGCCGCGAACCACATCCTGCGGGCCGAGGGCGCGTCGGCCGAGCCGGTCCGTTCGATCCGACCGCGAGGGCTGCTGGCCGGACGAGGCAAGCCGAATCGACAAAACCCGACATAAGACACATAAGCTGCCGTACGCTCGAATGATCAACCGTCGATCGGCCGGACGGGAGGGCAGCGGCAGATGTCACCACTGCACCGCGCCGGCGGGGAGAGCAGCCCACCGGTCGACGAGATCGGCCGCGACGACGCGTACCCCCTGATCCGCGACGAACGCTCCTGCATCGTCACCGCGTTACGACTGGGCTGGTGGATGGCCGACGCCTACCACCACGGTCAGCACGCGGATCTGGGAGCAGCTTCCGCCGAGGCGCGTCCGGCCGTGCCACCAGCCAAACTCTCCAACCTCACCGAGATGTCCCCGCACCGACGGATGCGGATGTACCTCGACGGCGTGGACGTCGCCCTGGCCCAGATCGCCGAACTCACCAGACACAACGGGCCGGTGCCCGACACGGCCGCCGCCCGGGCCCTCCTGCCCGACCTGGACCGGCCCGACAACGCCGACCCGGTGCCAATGCTGCTCGCCCTCGACGACCTCAACGTGGACGTGCTCCGCTGGGCGATGGCCACCAACCACCGGGTCGGCCTGGCCTACCGGCTGGGCCGGTCGGTGGCCGACACCGTCCGGGCCGGCGACGCCACCCAGTTGCTGAGGCAGTTCGGCGGTCGGCAGATCCAGATCAGCAGGTGGTTGGACGAGTTGGCCACCGTCCTGCCGCCGTACTCGGCAGCCGTGGTGCGTCGGTCCCTGGCCGCCTGGTCGAGCGCCGTCGACAGGGCAGGCCACGGCGACCCGGCCGTGCCGACGCCCGTCGAGCTGAGCCGGGCGCTACGCGGTCAGGGTGACCTCTGGCGCGACGTGCTCACCGGCGGCCTGCACCCGCGCGACCTGCTCGACGAGGAGGACTACGCGGTGATCGCCAGGAACCTGATGATCCGGGACCGGCGACTGGTGGCGCAGGCGGCACGGGGCATCTTCTGGCCGGTGCTCGTACCCGTGCTGGTGGTGCTCTTCGCGGTGGTGGGCGTGAGTGCCGCCGCAGCCGCCGGCTCACCCGCCACCCGGGCCACCGTCGCCCTGGTGGGCCTCGGCGCCGGACTGGCCGCGATCTGGCGGTCGGTGTCCGGGCCGGCGCTGGCGGTCGCGGGCGAGGTCAACCGCCCGCTGCTGGACAGCGAACTCACCGCGCGGATGGCCGTCCGGTTGAACCGACCACTGACCACCGCGCAGGCCCCGCCGCGAGCGACGTCCCGCCGCCAGCGGCGTCCCGAGAACGCGGGCCGATCGAAATACGTTGCCGGTGTCTCCCCCGCCGACCTACCGTGATCGCGCAAGGTCAACCACCACCGCAGGAGCAGCTATGACGATGTCGCACGTCACCACCGTGCCGTCGTTGCTGCCCAGCGACGGTTGCCGAGCGGAACGTCCAAGGGCGGGCCGGCCCGACTGACGCGTACCCGTACGCGTCGAGCCGCCCGTCCGACAGCCGGACCGGGCGGCTCTTCGCTGTCCGGTCACCGTGTGGAAAGGAGTCCCGGTGGACGCCGTCCTCGTCGTCAACGCCGACCTCGGCCCGCTGCACCGGGTCACCGTCCAACACGCCGTCCGGATGCTCTGCCGTCGGGTGGCCGAGATCCACGAGGCCGAGCCGGACCAGGTGATCGGGGTCTTCCCGATGCCCCGGGTGGTACGGCTCGTCCGCTACGTGGTCACCAGGTGGCGTTTCAGCTCCGGACCGGCCTGGTCCCGCTCCGGTGTGCTGCGCCGCGACGACAGGTGCTGCGCGTACTGCGGCGGAGCGGCGTCCACCATCGACCACATCCTGCCCCGCTCTCGCGGCGGCCGGAACACCTGGCGGAACACCACCGCCGCCTGCTACGCCTGCAACCAGCGCAAGGGCGACCGGACGCCGGCGGAGGCAGGCATGCCACTGCGCCGGGAACCGGTGAACCCGGGCTGGGGGGCGCTGGCCGGGCGGTGACGGACCGGCCGGCGGGAACGGGGGGTCGTGTCCGGGTACGTCCCGGGCACGGCACCCGCCGGCCCCCGATCAGACGGTGCGCTCCTTGACCTTAAAGTTCGGGTGACCGTTGGGGCAGTTCAACCGAATCTCACTGCGATGTTCCAAAGAGGCCAGGTCGACCTGGATCTGCTTCGCCGGGCCCGGGTCGTACGCCTCGGCCCGGAAGCCGGGGGCGGGCGTCACCGCGAGCACCTCGACCGACTTCCCGACGCACCGAAAGGTGACAGTCCCGCCGCGCGCGTCCACCGACGTGCCCACGCCAGGGGTAGGCGTCGGCGCGGCAGCGGTCGGGCTCACGGTCGGGCTCGGCGCTGGACTGCTGGCGGACGGGCTCGGGCCAGTCGGAGGGCCCGACCGGGTAGCAGGCGCGCCGGTGCGAGCGGGCGGGACGACGGCCGGTCCCGTGTCGTCCACGACGAGTGGCTCCTCGCTGCTCGGCATCCCCACAGTGGTGGTGCCCGGGCCGCTACCCGTCGAGGGCCCCTTCGGCCCGTGCCGGCGGTTGTTCGAGTCGCCGAGCGACCCGGCCATCGCCACCGCGACCAGCACCGCACCGCTGACCGCCACCATGGCCCGTCGCCGCCGCCATGTTCCCCGCTGGGAAGCCGGGACGGCGCTCCCTGGTGCGGCCGGAGCGGCGCGCGACGCGCGGTCCTCTTCGGTGCCGGCGGCCCCCGCGCTGGCGGCCGTCCCCTCCGCGTCAACGCCCGGCTCGGTGGCCGTCCCTCCCGGGCCAGCGGCCGGCTCGGCGGCCATCCCTCCGGTGTCAGCGGCCGGCTTGGCGGCCTCGGGGGCCGGACTGGCAGCCGTCCCGCCGACCTCGGCGGCCGGGCTCGCAGCGGCGGCGTCGAGCAGGATGCAGGCCGCCTCGACGGCCGGCGGCCGGTCAGCGGGATCGCGGGCCAGGCACCAGCGGTAGAGCCGGTGGACCTCGGACGGCACACCGTCGATCGGGGGCAGCGGGGCCGGCTCGACGTGCGTGTGGGCGCGGAGCATTCCGCTCTGCGCCTCGGCTGGCCACGGCAGCCGACCGGTGAGCACCCGGTGCAGGAGCAGGCCGAGGGCGTACACGTCGCAGGCCGGCAGAACCTCGCCGGCCTCCAGCCGCTCCGGGGCCAGGTAGGCAGGCGTGCCCAGCAACCGCCCCTCGAAGTCGATTTCCGAGTCTCCGGCCGCCGCGGCGATGCCGAAGTCGAGCACCTTCGCGCCCTTGGGTGTGAGCATCACGTTGCCCGGCTTGATGTCGCGATGCACCAACCCCCGCGCATGCGCGTCGGCGAGCGCGGAGGCCACCTCGGCACACACCCGCAGACCAGCGCGGGGCGGCAACGGCCCGACCGCCAGCCGCTGTTCGAGGGTGTGACCGCCGAGCAACTCCATCACCACAAACGGAACCTGGACGCCGTCGACCGACGACTCGCCGTAGTCGTAGACGCTTGTGACGTGCGGATGCGACAGCCGGGCCGCCGCCCTGGCCTCGCCCTGGATCCGCTGCCGCGCGCCTGCGTCCGAGGCGACCAGCACCTTCACCGCGACATCCCGTTCGAGCACTTCGTCGTACGCCCGGTGCACCGCCGACATGCCACCACTGCCGAGGCGCTCCAGGAGCCGGTAGCGGCCCGCAAGCAACTGATCACGCTGCACGACCGACAGCCTGCCGTACCGACCCGACGTCGGGCCACCCGGGATTGAGATCCTGCGATGAGTGGGACGGAGCCTCGGCTACGCAGTCAGTCGCCGGTCGGTGGTTGCCAGGCGAAGCGGGGCGTACGACGCTCGGCGATCGCCGCGACACCCTCCCTGGCCTCGCCGGTGGTCACCACCTTCCGGTGCCACCAGGCCACCCGCGCCGGCCCGGCCCGATCGTCGATGATCTCCTTCGCGGCGGCGACGCTCACCGGCGACCGCTGGGCGATCGTCGCGGTCAACTCGTCCACCCGTCCGGCGAGCCGATCAGAAGGCAGCACCTCGTCGACCAGGCCGACCCGCAGGGCGCGTTCGGCGTCGATCAGCTCGGCGGTGAACAGCAGGTGTTTGGCGGCGGACGGGCCCACCAGCCGGGCCAGTCGGCGCGTGGTCGGTGCCGGATAGACCAGACCGAGCCGGGCCGGCGGTACGCCGAAACGGGCGTCTTCGGCGGCGATCCGCAGGTCACAGGCGACCGCGAGCTGGGCGCCACCGCCGACGCAGGCACCCCGGATGGCCGCCACTGTCGGCTTGGCGAAACGGGCCAGCCGTTCCTCGGCATCCACGGCGATGCTCGCGTCACCGGCGTCCAGCAGCTCGGCCAGATCGCCGAGGTCGGCACCCGCGCAGAAGGCGTCGCCGGAGCCGGTGAGCACCAACGCCCGTACGTCGGGGTCGGGCTCCAGCCGGTCGAGCAGTTCGGGGAGCTGACGCCACATGGCGGCCGTCATCGCGTTACGCCGAGCCGGATTGTGGATCACCACCGTCGCGACCGGTCCGGTCACCTCGACTGTCAACTCCGCGTCCGACACGCCCACCTCCCCATCCGCGCCACAGTGCGCAACGACGCCGACCGACCCGCGACGCACCCGACCCGCGACGCGACGCCGACCGACCCGCGTCGCCGCGCGCCGGGCCCGGCGACCATAACCGCGCCGGCCCATGACCGATCGACCAGGCCCGCCGCAGGCGTTGTGCTGGGCAATCTTGGACAGTTTCCGTTAGCGCGTAACGGAAACTGTCCAAGATTGCCATAACCGAGCGAGGCACGGGATCGATGACGCCGTCCGGAGGATGCCCTTGACGGGGAACCGATGCTGCGGGCCGCGCGTCCGACGAGGGTGAGAGCCACCTCGACAACCGGCGTCACCGTCGCGCTACTGGTCGCCCTGCTGACCGGATGCACCAGCACCGACCGGGCCGGCACCGCCGGAGATCCTCCTCCGGAGACCCCCGCCCCGACGGCCACCGTCCCGCCCACCGGCATCCCAACGCCCGGCGTCACCCCGACAGTCGCCCCGACTGTCGATGCCGCCGCCGCCCAGGTGACGCTACGAATCTTTGGTGGCTTCGCCGGGCGCGGTGACGCCATCACCGTCGAGCCGGACGGCCGGTGGACCATGGTGGACCGGGCCGGCAGTCGACGCAGCGGCAAACTCACTCCTGCCGACCTGGGTAGCCTGACCAGCCTGGCCACCGACCCCCGGCTGGCTGCCGAAGCGGGGCCGCCACCCACCTCGACCAGCTGCTCAGACGTGTTCCACTACCGGCTGATGGTCGGCGGCAACGAGAGCGGGTACGCCGACTGCCCGGCCGACGCCAGTCCGCCGCAGGCAACCCAGGCGGTGGTCAAGCTGCTGCTGCGAGCCACCGGCACCTACAGCAGGTAGTCCGGCGGCAGGCCGGTGGCCCGCAACTCCGGCGGAAGATGAGCCACGTCGTTGACGGCGAGCAGGTTCGGCGGGCCGGAGGGGCTGTACCGGATCACGGTCAACCCCGCGTTGTGCGAGTTCAAGCCCAGCCAGCGCCGCTCCGGAGCGTCGAGGGCGTGCCGCACCAGCCAGCCGATCAGGAAGGTGTGCGTCACGACCAGCTCGCGGACCGGCTCGTCACCGGCTGTCGCCTCGACGGCCGGCCCGGCGAACCGCCGCACGGCCGCCGCCGTCACCCGCGGCCCGTCGACCCGCTGGGCCGCCGTGAACTGGGCCAGAAATGTCGCGTACGCGGGCGGCAGGCCGGTCGGGTCCGTGTCGTGTGGAAGGTGGTCACCGGCCAGCTCCGTCTCGTACACCGGAACCTCGGGCAGCGACTTGGCGATCAGCTCGGCGGTCTGCGCGGCCCGGCGCAGCGGCCCGTGGTGGACGGCGGCGAACCGCCGGCCCCGCAGCCGTTCGCCGAGCAGGGTGGCCTGCTGCCGGCCCCTCTCCGACAGGCCGGAGTCGGGCTCCTCGGTCGCGGCACTGCTCAGACCGGTCAGGTCCTGTTCGGCGTGCCGGGCGAGGTACAGCAGTCGGGTCACCATGTCGAACACCCCAACACACCGGGAGGCGCGGTTGCGACCCCGCGCCCCCCGGTCCCGGGCACCCTTACGCCCGCGGGAACATCTGGCCGATGCGGATCTTGTTGCCGAACGGGTCCCGGATGCCGAAGTCGATCCCGTACGGGCGCTCGGTCGGCTCGTCGGTGATCTCGACGCCCTTCGCCACCAGGTCCTCGTGCGTCTTGTGGGCGTCGTCGGTGGTCATGAAGAGGTACCCGCCCAGGGCACCCTTCGTGAGCAGCTCGCGGACCTGCTCGGCGGTGGCCGGGTCCATCGCCGGTGGGCCCGGCTTCTCCAGCAGGATCTCCCGCTCCGGGTCGCCGGGCAGGTTGACAGTCAGCCACCGCATGAAGCCGAGATCCTGATCGGTGTTGACCTCCATGCCGAGCTTGTTCACGTAGAAATCGAGCGCCTCGTCCTGGTCGAGGACGTAGATCTGGGAGCGGCTGATCGCGTTCATCGTCATGCCCATGACGCTAGAGGTCGACCGTGACCTGCTGCTTATCCAAAACTGCTGGGTCGCGTCCAGGCTTTGGTGAAGCACGACGGGACGTTGGCGGCGGCGACGCGATGACGCCGGAAATCGGAGGGCGACTCGCCGACGATCTGGCGGAACGTCCGGCTGAACGTGCCCAGGCTGCCGAAGCCGACGGCGTAGCAGATGTCCGTCACATCCCGGTTGGTCTCCACCAGCAACGTCATGGCCCGCTCGACCCTGCGACGTTGCAGGTAGCGGTGCGGGGTCTCACCGAACGTGGCCCGGAAGGTACGGATGAAGTGCGCCTCGGAGACGTGCGCGATCCGGGCCAGGGCGGGGATGTCCAGAGGCTCGGCGTACGCCCGGTCCATCGCGTCCCGGGCGCGCAGCATCGCCCGGTTCGACTCCTCCACCGCCCGACTCATCGGCCTCGTCTCGCCCGGTCGACCGTTACGCCCCCCGATGCGGGATCGGAGGGTATAGATGGAGCCCCCGGCCGGGATCGAACCGGCGACATCTCGCTTACAAGGCGAGTGCTCTGGCCAGCTGAGCTACAGGGGCGCGTGTGTCGAGGTCAGCATAGCGAGTGACTTCCGGATATCCCGCTCGCGAGGCCTCCCGAGCACGGGAAACGTCAACAACCCGACGCCGGTACGCCTTCACGGCGCTCGGCGGTGTGTCGATTGATGTCCGACCGTGCCGGAGTGACCGGAATGCGTAGCCCGGCCACCGTCGTTCGATGCTCCCTCACCTTGGCAGCACGGGGAAACACGTTTACGGTTCATGACACGGACGACGACCCGGCGCCCTCGCGACCGAGCCGCCGTCCGTTGACCGGCGCGGACACGTGCCGGTCGCTCCTTCACTCGGATCGTCCGGCACGTTCCTGCCGGTGAAAGGAAGCGCTTCACCATGGCTACGGTCACCTATTCCAAGGCGTCCCGGGTCTACCCGGGCCAAGAGCGTCCCGCCGTCAACGAGCTGGACCTCGAGATCGGCGACGGCGAGTTCCTCGTCCTGGTCGGCCCCTCCGGTTGCGGTAAGTCCACGAGCCTGCGGATGCTCGCCGGCCTGGAGGACGTGGACGCCGGCTCGATCTACATCGACCAGCGTGACGTCACCCACCTCCCCCCGAAGGCCCGCGACATCGCGATGGTCTTCCAGAACTACGCGCTCTACCCGCACATGACGGTGTACGAGAACATGGCGTTCGCCCTCAAGCTGCGCAAGACCTCCAAGTCGGAGATCGACCGGCGGGTCAAGGAGGCGGCCGGGCTGCTCCAGTTGGAGGAGTACCTCAGCCGTAAGCCGAAGGCGCTCTCCGGTGGTCAGCGTCAGCGTGTCGCGATGGGCCGGGCGATCGTCCGCGAGCCGCAGGTCTTCCTCATGGACGAGCCGCTGTCGAACCTCGACGCCAAGCTGCGTGTGCAGACCCGTACCCAGATCGCGTCCCTGCAGGCCAAGCTGGGTGTCACCACGGTCTACGTCACCCACGACCAGGTCGAGGCCATGACCATGGGTCACCGGGTCGCGGTGCTGCTCGACGGTGTCCTGCAGCAGGTGGACACCCCGCGGGCGCTCTACGACACCCCGGCCAACGTGTTCGTCGCCGGCTTCATGGGCTCGCCCGCCATGAACATCAAGACCGTTCCGCTGAACGAGAAGGGCGCCGAGTTCGCCGAGATGTACATCCCGCTGACCCGGGAGCAGGTCGAGGCGGCCCGCGCCGAGGGTGGCGACGGCAAGGTCACCGTGGGCTTCCGCCCGGAGGACTGCGAGCTGGTCAGCCCGACCGAGGGCGGCATGCCGGTCGTGGTCGAGCTGGTCGAGGACCTCGGCTCGGACGCCAACGTCTACGGTCACGCCGCGCTCGGTGGCAACTCGGAGCGCTTCGTCGTCCGCACCGACCGGCGCAACATGCCGAACATGGGTGACACCGTGTTCGTCAAGCCGACCGCCGGTCGCAGCCACGTCTTCCACGCCACCACCGGCACCCGGATCTGACGTAACGCCGTACCGACAGGGGGCGGTCCGCTTCGGCGGGCCGCCCCCTTCGTCGTACCGGCGAGGGGGTGTCAACCCCTGGAGCCAGCACGGAGATGGCTCTGTGGGGTGACCCAGTGCGGGCGGACATGGTCGTACCGTCACGGCATTCCGACGCCGAGGAGACGCCGTGCCCACGATCGCCACCGTCCACCCGACCATCCGTGGTCGGCAGTACCGGACCGCCCACCTGGCCGGCCGCAGCCTCGCCTACTGCGCGGCGTTGATCCCGGTCGCCGTGTTCACGCTGGTGACCGCCCCGCTGGGGCGCTCCGGTGCCGCTGTCGCACGGTGGCGGGCTCTGCGTACCTGGCTGCTTCGACTGCCGTCGTCGGCCGGGCCCGGCCCCCGGGCCGGGGTGGTGGGGGGGGTAGAGAGGAAGAACGTCGGTGATGGGAAGAGAGTTTTATAAAGGGGGTAGATATATGTGGTGGGCGAGAGAGTTGAA
>NZ_JBSFBM010000055.1:0-26007 GCF_053592955.1 Micromonospora sp. NPDC002411
CGCTGCCCGCCGGTGATCTTCGTGTAGAGCTGGAAGTCCCGGGCCACCTCGCCGATCACGATGAGCTTCTCCGGGGTGATCTCGCCGCCCGGGATACGCGGCACCACCGAGTAGCTGCCGTCGCGTTGCAGGTTGGCGAGGAAGTGGTCGTTGGTGTCCTGCAACGACGCCTGCTCACCGTCGAGCACGTGCCCGCTGCCCAGCGACGCGAGGATCGACGCCACCACCGGCTTGCAGATGTCGCAGCCGCGCCCCCGACCGTGTTCGGCGACCAGCCGGGAGAACGTGCGGATGCCGCGTACGCGGACGATCTCGAACAACTCCCGGCGACTGACGTCGAAGTGCTCGCAGAGCGCGCTGGACTGCGCCACGCCGGCCGCGTCCAGGAGCTGCTTCAGCATCGGCACGCAGGAACCGCAGCTCGTGCCGGCCCGGGTGCACGCCTTCAACGCCGGCACGTCCGCGCAGCCGCCGGCGATGGCGGCGTCCACGTCGCCCCGGGTCACCGCGTTGCAGGAGCACACCTGAGCCTCGGCGGGCAGGGCCCCGGCGTCCGCCCCGCCACCGTCCGGGGCGAGCAGCGCCAGCGGGGCCGCCGGCAGCGGGCCCCCCACGCTGGCCCGCAACGTCGGGTACGCGCTGGCGTCACCGACCAGCACTCCGCCGAGCAGGGTGTGCGCGTCGTCGGAGAGGACCAGCTTCGCGTAGACCCGCGTGGCCGGGTCGGTGAAGGTGACGTCCAGGCAACCGGGGGTCACACCGTGGGCGTCCCCGAACGAGGCCACGTCGACCCCGAGCAGCTTGAGCTTGGTGGCGGTGTCCGCGCCCGGGAACGTCGCCGCGCCGCCGACCAGCCGGTCGGCCACCACCTCAGCCGTCGCGTACCCCGGCGCCACCAGTCCGTGACAGATGCCGTCGACCGCCGCGCACTCACCGATCGCCCAGATCCGCTCGTCGGCGCTTTGGCAGGTCTCGTCGACCAGCACCCCGCCGCGCGGACCCAGTGGCAGGTCGGCGTTCCGGGCCAGCTGGTCCCGGGGCCGGATACCGGCGGCCACCACCACCAGCTCGGCGTCGAGCGCACCACCGTCGGACAGCTCCAGCGCGGCCACCGCGCCGTCCGGGCCCGGTCGGATCGCGCTGGTCGCGACCCCGAGATGGGTCCGTACGCCCAACTCGTCGACGTAGCGCCGCAGCATCGCGCCGCCGGCCTGGTCCACCTGCACCGGCATCAGCCGGGGCGCGAACTCGACCACGTCGGTGCTCAGGCCGAGCAGCCGCAGCGCGTTCGCCGCCTCCAACCCGAGCAACCCGCCACCGATGACCGCGCCGACCCGCCGGCCCTCCGCGTACGACCGGATCGCCGCCAGGTCGTCAAGCGTCCGGTAGACGAAGACCCCGGGCAGCTCCGCGCCGGGCACCGGCGGCACGAACGCGTACGACCCGGTGGCCAGCACCAGCGCGTCGTACTGGTACTCGCCGACGTCGGTGGTCACCACCCGCCGCACCCGGTCGATGGCGGTGGCCGGTTCGCCCAGACGCAGCAGCACCCCGTCGTGCGGTGTGTACAGGTTGAGTTCGCTTTCGCTGACGCCATCGAAGTACGCCGAGAGCCGCACCCTGTCGTACGCCGGGCGTCGCTCCTCGGCCAGCACTGTCACCCGCCAGCGGCCCTCCGGGTCGCGAGCGCGCAGCGCGTCGACGAAGCGCTGCCCGACCATGCCGTTGCCGATGACGACCAGATCGCCGCCGTTCATCGCGTCACCTCCACCGATTCCGCCTGGCTCAGCCAGTCGACGATGCCGCCCACCGCGTCCCGGCACCCGCCGCAGCCGGTGCCGGCCCGGGTCGCCGCCACCACCGCGTCGACAGTCCGGGCTCCGGAGCGCCAACTGCGTACGAGTGCGCCCTTGCTCACTGTGTTGCACTGGCAGACAGTGGCCGCGTCCGGCATCAGCGCCGGTGACGCGGCCGGGGTCGCGCCGGTCGTGCCCAGGGCCCGGCCCAACAGGAGTGCCCGCCGGTCGGCCGGGACCGGGTGACCACGGTCGAAGAGCTGGATCACCGTCCCGACGGCCGGGTTGTCGCCGAGCAGGATCGCGCCGATCAGCCGCTCGTCGCGGATCCGCAGCCGGGCGTACGTGCCCCGGGCCGGGTCGGTGAAGGTCAGCTCCTCGCCCGGCCCGCCGCTGACCGGGTCACCCATCGAGGCCAGGTCGATCCCGGCGGCCTTGAGCCGGGTCACCACCGGCTGGGGGCGGTACCGCGCCAACGGGTCCGTCCCGGTCAGCACGTCCGCGAGCACCCGCGCCTGGGCCCAGGCGGGCGCGACCAGCCCACTGAGCACACCGTCGTGCTCGGCGCAGTCGCCGATCGCCGAGATGGAGCGGTCGTCGGTGCGGAGCCGGTCGTCCACCACCACCCCGCGCCGGACGGTCAGCCCGGCGGCCTGCGCCAGGGCGGTGTCCGGGCGTACGCCGCAGGAGAGCACCAGCAGGTCGGCGTGCAACGTCCGGCCGTCGGCGAGGTCGAGGCGTACGCCGTCGGCGTCGGCGGCTACGCCGGTCGCCGGTACCGCGAGTTGCACGGTGACGCCGAATCCGGCGAGCGTGCCGGCGAGCACCGCACCGGCCGCCGGGTCGAGCTGCCGTTCCATCAGGTGCTCCCTCGGGTGCACCACTGTGGTGGTCAACCCCCGGCTGGCCAGGCCCCGGGCGGCCTCCAGGCCGAGCAGACCGCCGCCCAGCACCAGGGCGCTGCGTGCGCCGTCCGCTGCGGCGAGGATCCGCCGGCAGTCGTCCAGGGTCCGGAAGGGAACCACCCGCTCCGGGAGGTCCGCCGGATCGAGGCCGGGCAGTGGCGGCACCACCGCTCGTGCGCCAGTGGCCAGCACCAGGTGGTCGTACCCGATGCGTTCGCCGCCGTTGGTGTGGACCTCCCGCGCGGACCTGTCGATGGCGGTCACCGGTACGCCGGTGCGCAGGTCGATGCCGTGCCCGGCGGCCTCGGTCAGCTCCACGTCCGGCTCGTCGATGCGTCCGGCCAGCAGTGTGGAGAGCAGGATGCGGTTGTACGCGCGGTGCGGCTCCGCCCCGAGCACTGTGACCTTCCGGTCCCCTTCCCGGGCGTGCAGTTCGCCCGCGAGGCGGGCGCCCGCCATGCCGTTGCCGACGATCACCACCCGGGCGGTCATGCCTTCTCCACCCGGACCGCGCAGATCTTGAACTCGGGCATCCCGGAGATCGGGTCGACCGCGTCGTTGGTCACCGAGTTGGCCCGTCCTGCTCCGGCGTAGTGGAACGGGGCGAACACCGTGTCCGGTCGGATCCCGGCGCTGAGCCGGGCCGGGGCGCACAACTCGCCCCGACGCGAGGTGACCCGCACCGGGTCGCCGTCGTCGACGCCCAGTCGGGCGGCCAGATCGGGGTGCAACTCGACGAACGCCTCCGGGGCGGCCCGCCGCAGCGCGGGTACCCGGCGGGTCTGGGTGCCCGACTGGTACTGCGTCAGCACCCGGCCGGTGGTGAAGTGCAGCGGGTACGTCGCGCAGACTTCCTCGGCGGCGGGCCGATGGTCGACGCTGTGGAACCGGGCCCTTCCGTCCGGGGTCGCGAACCGGTCGGCGAAGAGCCGTGGCGTGTCCGGCCCGTCCTCGGTGCGGCAGGGCCAGTAGACGCCGTCCTGGTCGTCGATCCGGGCCCAGCTGATTCCGGCGTAGTCGGCCGCCCCACCGGCGGAGGCCCGACGCAGCTCGGCGAAGACGGTGGCCGGGTCGGCCGGGAACCGTGCTGCCGCAACGGCTTCCGGCCGCGCGCCGGGTGACCCGGTGCCGGCCGTTCCGATGACGGCCGTTTCGGCGGTCGCCAGTCGGGCGGCGAGGTCGGAGATGATGGCCAGGTCGGTGCGTACGCCCGGCGGGGGGTTGCGCAGCGCGCGACGACGCAGCACCCGACCTTCCAGGTTGGTCATCGTGCCGTCCTCCTCGGCCCACTGCGCGGTGGGCAGCACTACGTCGGCCAGCGCGGCCGTCTCGGAGAGCAGCAGGTCGGCGACGACCAGCAGGTCGAGGTCACGCAATCGCCGCTCGATCCGGGTCGCCCGGGGCGCGGAGACCACCGGGTTGGAGCCGAAGACCAGCAACGCCCGGGGGCCGTCCGGAGTGCCGAGCGAGTCGAGCAACTGGTAGGCCGGCACACCCGGGCCGGGCAGCTCGTCGGCTGTCACCCCCCAGACCTCGGCGACGTGCTCCCGGGCCGCCGGATCGTCGATCTTCCGGTAGCCGGGGAGCTGGTCGGCCTTCTGCCCGTGCTCCCGCCCGCCCTGGCCGTTGCCCTGACCGGTGAGGCAGCCGTACCCCGAACCGTCCCGGCCGGGCAGGCCGAGAGCGAGAGCCAGATTGACGTACGCGGTGACCGTGTCGACGCCCTTCGCGTGCTGCTCGGCGCCGCGCGCGGTCAGGATGATCACGCGTCCGCCGGTGCCCAACGCGCGGGCGGTCGCCTCCAGATCGGCCACCGGCACCCCGGAGAGCTGTTCCGCGCGGGCCGGCCACCAGGCGGCGACGGTCCGGCGTACCGCCTCGAAACCACTGGTGCGCTCGGCCACGTAGGTGCGGTCGACCCACCCCTCGGTGAGCGCGATGTGCAGCAGCGCGTTGGCCACCGCGAGGTCGGTGCCGGGCAGCGGTTGCAGGTGCAGGTCGGCCTGACGGGCGGTCGCGGTGACGCGGGGGTCGACGACGATCAGCTGTCCGCCGTTGCGGCGCTGCTCGGTGAGCCAGCGCACCAGCGGTGGCATGGTCTCCGCCGGGTTGGCACCGACCAGCAGCAGCGTGTCAGCCCGGCCCAGGTCGGCGAGTGGGAACGGCAGCCCCCGGTCGATGCCGAAGGCCCGCATCCCGGCGGCCGCGGCCGAGGACATGCAGAACCGTCCGTTGTAGTCGATGTGCCGGGTGCGTAGCCCGATCCGGGCGAACTTGCCCAACGCGTACGCCTTCTCGTTGGTCAGGCCACCGCCACCGAAGACGGCCACCGCGTCCGGGCCGGCGTCGTCCTGGATCGCGCGGATGCCGGTGACGATCCGGTCGAGCGCGGCGTCCCAGCTCGCCGGGCGCAGCTCGCCGGTGGCCGGGTCGCGCAGTAGCGGGGTGGTCAGCCGCTCCGGGTGGTCGAGCAGTTCGGCGGCGGTCCAACCCTTCTGGCAGAGCCCGCCCCGGTTGGTGGGGAACTGGCGGGGGTGGACCGTCACACCGGTGTCGTCCTCGCGCAGCGTCATGCCGCACTGCAAGGCGCAGTACGGGCAGTGCGTCGCCACCTCCCGGGGCGTAAGCCCCGGTCGAGTTGCCGACTGTGCACCGTCTGTCATGTCGGGAAAGCGTGCCGCCGAGCGGTTTCCGGTCCGGGTCCCTTCTGTTTCGGTCCTGTCAAGTGGGGCTCACACCGCACCGGGGCAGCGAGCCCGTTGGAGGGTGCGGGTTCGAGCCTGTGGAGCTGAATCGTTTACGACATCGACTGTTGATTCGTTTGCGACATCAGCTCCACAGCGGCAGCGCACGTCACCCCACGGTCGGTCAGCGCACGTCGTAGCGGTGTGGTCGGCGGGTCAGTGACAGCCAGCCGAGGAACCGGGCGTGGAGTGCCCGCGGGTCAGGATGAACGCCCAGGGAGTACAGGTCGTGAACCGCATCCTGCATGTTCGCTGCCAGGTAGAACGCCAGGGCGACCGAATGGCCGTAGAACTCGGTCGCCAGGTGAAGCTGAGCCGGTGCACACGGCCAGGGCGCCGCGCAGTTACGGCAGAGCCACGCCGGGCGCATCGGCTGGTGCGGGCGAGGTCGGCGGCTCATCCGACCCTCACCGGACCGCGCTTGATTGGCGCGCCGGTGGTCGGGCGACGGGCTGCTGGGGCGGGCGGGTCCGGCCAGATCAGGCCCGCCGACATCACGAACAGGCTCCGGCGCGCGACCGCAGCACCCTTCGCGGCCAGCTGGTAACCGTCGATCCACAGCCACCCGTCGTACGTCGGCCAGTCGAGTACGCGAATCACCCGGACGAAGATCGGGCGCATGAACTGCACACTCGCCGCGCGGGTCAGGTGCAGGACTTCACCCGTGTGCGGTCGCCGTGGCGTGGGCTTCGGCTCGGGTCTCCGATCGTGCGGCTCATCCGGCACGGCGCGCTCTCCCCTAATCGTCACTGTGGGAAGGGCCGCCCGTGGTGCACCCGTGGAGATCTTGGACAGTTTCCGTTACGCGAGAACGGAAACTGTCCAAGATCTGCGGCAGGCCAAGGGCGGCCCCGACACGAACGCGTCCGCCGGGTCTCGGGTCCCTACCGGCCGCGCCGTCTGCCGGTTACATTGCCGAGAGCGATGGGATCAGTACACGACGTAGCCCTATTCCCGGGGACGTTCGGGACGTTCTTCGTGGAGGCGGGATGAACCATGCACTTCAATTAGCCATGGCCGAAGCTGGTGAGACAGCCGAGAGTCTTGCAGCTCAGACGGGGGTGGATCCGAAAACGGCAGCGCGGTGGATAAGCCCGGGACGCGTGCCGCAGCCCCGTCGGCGCGCAAAGCTGGCTGCGCTCCTCGGGAGGGACGTTGGGGACCTCTGGCCGGATGTCCTTAAGCGGCGCGAGCCGCAATGGCTGCGCGAGTGGGTCGACTGGGAACGTGAAGCCGTTGCGATCCGGTGGTTCGAGCACACCTGGGTGCCCGGCCTTCTGCAGACGGACGCGTATGCGCGGGCGACGTTGACGGGCGAAGCGTTGACGCTTGACGAAGTTGACGATGTGGTCGCCTCCCGCATCGACCGCCAGGCCATCCTTCGCCGCGAACGTCCACCCCTTCTGGTCACAGTCGTCCACGAACTGGTCCTGTACCAATCGGCGTATGGCGACCGGTCATTGATGCGTGAGCAGGTCGCCCACCTTGCGCAATGCGCGGCACTGCCCGCTGTTCAGGTGCTCGTAGTGCCGCAGGACGTCGGGATGTATCCGGGCCTCGGCGGGGGGTTCATCGTGGCCGAGTTGCCCGACGGCGGGCAGGTCGCACATATCGACAGCCAGGTGCGGGCGCAGATCCTTAATGGAGCTGCGGACGTTGCTACGCTCAATCACAGGTGGGAACGCATCAGAAGTGAGGCTCTTTCCCGTCAACAGTCCCTCGACCTGATCAGGAAAGCAGCGGGATCATGGACCTGACCGGCGCGCAGTGGCGTAAGAGCACAAAGAGCGGAAACAACGGAGGCTCGTGCGTCGAGGTCGCTGGCAATCTCCCCGGCGTCGTCCTCGTCCGCGACACCAAAGACCGCGACGGCGGGACGCTGACCTTCGAGCCGGCAGCATGGGCCGGCTTCGTCGACCTGGCGAAGGTGATCGGCCCCGTCGGCTGACCAGTGCAGCACAAACCGCCCCCGGTGTCCTGGAGGTCTCACGGAACCGGGGGCTTTTCGTGTGTCCAGGATGAGGTCCGCTCACCGTGCAGCGCTTATAATGTGGGAAAACTGTCTCAAAGTTTGGGAGATGGCGATGAGCGTGACGGACGTTTTCGACGCGGTGGCCGGCACCTACGACGAGGCGCGCCGGCGGTTGGTGCCCTGCTTCGACAGCTTCTACGGCACCGCCGTCCAGGTCGCCGCGCCGCCGTTGCGGGCCGCGCTCGCCGCGGGGCGTACCCCGGAGGTTCTGGATCTGGGCGCGGGCACCGGCCTGCTCTCGTTGCTGCTCGCTGCGGCGGTGCCCGGAGTCCGGCTGACCCTGGTGGACGGAGCGCCGGCGATGCTCGCCCGCGCCGCCGACCAGTTGGACGCGCGGTCCGTGCCATACCTGACGGTCCACGCCGACCTGGCCGACGAGCTGCCGCCGGGCCGGTACGACGCGGTGGTCAGCGCGCTGGCGATCCACCACCTGGACGACGCCGGCAAGCGTGCGCTCTACCGGCGGGCCGCCGCCGCGCTGGCACCGGGTGGGGTGTTCGTCAACGCCGAGCAGGTCGCCGGCCCGACCCCGGAGCTGGACCGGCGCTACGACGAGGTGTGGATGGAGCAGATCACCGAATTGGGTGCGTCCCCCGAGGAGATCGCCGGCTCCCGGGCCCGGATGCGCCACGATCGGCCGGCGACCGTGGCCGACCAGTGCCGGTGGCTCGCCGAGGCCGGCCTGGTTGACGTCGACTGCTACTTCAAGGAGTGGCGTTTCGCGGTGTTCGGCGGTCGCGCCGCGTGACGACAACCGGTTTGTGCGTTTCGCCGCCCGGGGGCGAGCCGGTGAGCGCAGGGATGACTGTCGGTCATACCTCTGGGTAATCTGCTCGGCATGACTGCCAAGGTGACTCTCTCGTTCACGGACGAGACGATCGAGGAGGCCCGGCGGTTCGCCAAGCGCGAGGGCCTGTCGCTCTCCGCGTGGATGGACCAGGCCGCCCGGGAGAAGGCGCTGCGCGAGGTCTTCACCCAGCACGCCGCCGCCGTGGGCCGAGCCGGTCTGGACCTGGAGTCCGCCGCTCTCGCCGACGCCCGCGAGGTGGGCATGGTCAACGACCTGCTCTCCGGCGGACGGCCGCGTGCTGCGTAGGGGAGAGGTCTGGCGCATCGAGGGCGCCCGGGAACGCCTCGGGCTCGTGGTCAGCTCGGACGTCTACAACTCCACCGACGTACCCATCGTGATCGTGGTCGAGGTCGTCGAGGAATCGCTGCTGCGTGACTCGCCGCTCGCCGTGTCGATGGGTCGGTACGTCGTGATGCCCGACCGCATCTCCTCGCCGATGAAGAAGTGGTTCACCGAATGCGTGGACGTCGCCGACACCGACACCATGCTCCGGGTCGGCCGCGCGCTGCGCATCCTCCAGCAACTCTGATCGGCACCTCACCACCGCCGCCGACCCGTGGTGCGGTCCACGTTTCCGGGCCGACCCGCGACGGGCACTGTCAGGTAACCCGACGTTCCTAGCGTTCCTCCTCGTCACACCGACGAGGAGGAGCCGCCGTGAGCACGCTCACCAGCACCGCAGTCGCCCCCGGACCGCCGGCCACCACCGGCCATGCGCGCCGGCTCGACGACTGGCGCCCCGAGGACCCCGACTTCTGGCGGACGACGGGCGCGCCGATCGCCCGGCGCAACCTCTGGGTCTCGATCTTCGCCGAGCACGTCGGCTTCTCGGTCTGGAGCCTCTGGTCGGTCACAGTGCTCTTCCTCGGCCCGGCCTACGGCATCGACCCGGCCGGGAAGTTCCTGCTCACCGCCGTACCCGCCGCGCTGGGCGCGGTGCTGCGGCTGCCGTACACGCTGGCGGTGGCCCGCTTCGGCGGACGGCGCTGGACGATCATCAGCGCACTCATGCTGCTGGTGCCCACGGTGCCGATGACGGTGCTGCTGGAACCCGGGGTGTCCTACTCCACCCTGATGGTGCTCGCCTGCCTGACCGGCGTGGGCGGGGGCAACTTCGCCTCATCGATGGCGAACATCAACCTGTTCTACCCGGAGCGGCTCAAGGGCCGGGCCCTCGGGCTCAACGCGGGCGGTGGCAACCTCGGCGTACCCGCTGTGCAACTGGTCGGGCTGGCCGTCCTCGCCACCGCCGGTGCCGCGTACCCCCGGCTGGTCCCGGCGGTCTACCTGCCGTTGATCGTGCTGGCGGCGCTGGCGGCGGCCCGCTGGTTGGACACCGTGCCCGGCGCGCGCAACGAGCCCGGCGCGCTGCGCGAGGCGGCCCGCGACCCGCACACCTGGGTCATGTCACTGCTCTACATCGGCACCTTCGGCTCGTTCATCGGCTTCGGCTTCGCCTTCGGCCAGGTGCTCCAGCTCCAGTTCGCCGAGCGGTTCCCCACCCCGGTCGACGCCGCCTGGCTGACCTTCCTCGGTCCGCTCGTCGGCTCGCTGATCCGCCCGCTCGGCGGGCACCTGGCCGACCGGTTGGGCGGGGCCCGGGTGACCTTCTGGAACTTCGTCGCGATGGCGGCCGGCGCGGGCACCGTGCTGTACGCGGCCCGGGAGCGCTCGTTCGGGCTCTACCTCGCCGGGTTCATCGCCCTCTTCGTCTTCTCCGGCATCGGCAACGGCTCCACCTACAAGATGATCCCGGCGATCTTCCGGGCCCGGGCGGCGGACGCCGTGGCCACCGGTCGACGCGATCCGGAGGCGGCCGCCCGGTGGGCGCGGCGGATGACCGGCTCGCTGATCGGCATCGCGGGCGCCGTCGGCGCGTCCGGCGGGGTGCTGGTCAACATCTCGTTCCGTCAGTCGTTCCTCGGCTCCGGCAACGCCGACGCCGCCTATCTGGCCTTCATCGGCTGGTACGCGTTGTGCTTCGCTGTCACCTGGGTGGTCTACCTGCGGCCCCGGGCCAATCGGCTGGCCAACGTGTGAGCTGAGCCACGTACGGCGTGTCGGTGCGGCGGACCGTACCCCCGTTTTGACCTGCGGACGGGGCGCCGGGTATCGTTGCCTGCTGTTGTACGACATCCAGAGGCGTGCCCCATCAGGTACGCTTGGTCGTTCGTGCGCGCTGGTCCGGCCTGCAAGATCTGGTCACCTCGGCGCGCGACCCCAGACCGACGACGAGACAAGGTAGACCTGTGCGTACGTACAGCCCGAAGCCGGGTGAGATCGAGCGTCAGTGGCACGTCATCGACGCCTCTGATGTCGTGCTGGGCCGCCTGGCCACCCACGCCGCCACGTTGCTGCGTGGTAAGCACAAGCCGACTTTCGCGCCGCACGTCGACACGGGCGACTTCGTCGTCATCGTGAACGCGGGCAAGGTTGCGCTGACCGGCAACAAGCGCCACACCAAGGTCGCTTACCGCCACTCCGGTTACCCGGGTGGTCTTAAGCAGGTCGGCTACGACGAGCTGCTGACCAAGCGCCCCGAGCGGGCCATCGAGCTCGCGGTGAAGGGGATGCTCCCGCACAACAAGCTCGGCCGTCAGCTGATCAAGAAGCTGAAGGTCTACGCCGGTGCCGAGCACCCGCACCTCGCGCAGCAGCCGGTGCCGTTCGAGATCAAGCAGATCGCGCAGTGAGCGCGGGCGAAGGAAGCAGCATGACCGACATCACCGAGACCGAGGTCGCCCCCGAGGTCACCGAGGCACCGGCGCCCGTCGCCCGCGCGCCGCGTGGTGACCGCCCGATCCAGACCGTGGGTCGGCGCAAGGAGGCCATCGTCCGGGTCCGTATCGTCCCGGGCACCGGCAAGATCACCTGCAACGGTCGCGACCTCGAGGCCTACTTCCCGAGCAAGGTGCACCAGCAGCTCATCAAGGACCCGCTGGTCACCGCCGAGAAGCCCGAGGCGTTCGACGTCATCGCCAACCTGCGTGGCGGCGGCACCACCGGCCAGGCCGGTGCGCTGCGGCTGGCCATCGCGCGTGCGCTGATCGTCAACGAGCCGGACGACCGCCCGGCCCTGAAGAAGGCCGGCTTCCTCACCCGGGACGCCCGGGTCAAGGAGAGCAAGAAGTACGGCCTCAAGAAGGCCCGTAAGGCTCCCCAGTACTCGAAGCGCTGATCTTTCCCAGCGCGTTGTACTTCTGACGGACGGCCGGTCCGCCTCCCCGCTCGGGGAGGTGGGTCGGCCGTTCCGCTTTCTCCTCATTGGTCGTGCTCATTCGGAGGTTGGCGGGTATGGGTCGGTTGTTCGGCACGGACGGCGTACGCGGGCGGGCGAACGCGGATCTCACCCCCGAGTTGGCGTTGGCGCTCGCCGTGGCCGCCGCGCACACACTCGCCGAGACAGACCGCAGCCATCCGCCGCTCGCCGTCGTCGGTCGGGACACCCGGGCCAGCGGCGAGATGCTGGAGGCCGCCGTGGTGGCCGGCCTGACCAGCGCCGGTGCCAACGTGGTGCGGGTCGGCGTGCTGCCCACCCCCGCGGTGGCGTTCCTCACCGCCGAGGCCAAGGCTGACCTCGGCGTGGTGCTCTCCGCGTCGCACAACCCGATGCCGGACAACGGGATCAAGCTCTTCGCCGCCGGCGGGCACAAGTTGCCCGACGAGATCGAGATGCAGATCGAGGCGGCCGTTGAGACGAACAGCACCACCGCCTGGGAGCGCCCGGTCGGTGCCGGCGTCGGCCGCGTGCACGACCTGCTCGACGGTGCGGACCACTACGTCCAGCACCTGGTCGGCGCCCTGCCGCACCGGCTGGAGGGCATCAAGGTCGTGGTCGACTGCGCCAACGGCGCGGCGAGCGAGGTAGCTCCCGTCGCCTACCGGGAGGCCGGCGCGGAGGTCGTCGCGATCAACGCCGAGCCCGACGGGCTGAACATCAACGACGAATGCGGCTCCAACCACATCGAGGCGCTGCGCGAGGCCGTTGTCGAACACGGCGCCCACCTGGGCATCGCCCACGACGGCGACGCCGACCGCATCGTCGCGGTCAGCGCCGACGGCGACGAGGTGGACGGCGACCAGGTCATGGCGATCCTGGCGCTGGCCATGCGCGAGGCCGGCACGCTCACGCAGGACACCCTCGTCGCCACCGTGATGAGCAACCTCGGACTACGGCTCGCGATGTCCGCGCAGGGCATCCGGCTGATCGAGACCAAGGTCGGCGACCGGTACGTGCTGGAGGAGTTGCGCGCCTCCGGTCTGGCGCTCGGCGGTGAGCAGAGCGGTCACATCGTGATGCCCGCACACGCCACCACCGGCGACGGTGTGCTCACCGGCCTGCACCTGATGGCCCGGATGGCGGCCACCGGCCAGTCCCTCGCCGAGCTGGCCTCGGTGGTCACCAAGCTGCCCCAGGTGCTGATCAACGTGCCGGTCGGCGACCGGACCGTCGGCGCCAACGCGCCCGCCGTCCGCGCCGAGGCTGAGCGCGCCGAGGCGGAGCTGGGTGAGACCGGCCGGGTGCTGCTGCGCCCGTCGGGCACCGAACCGCTGGTGCGGGTGATGGTCGAGGCCGCCACCGAGGCGACCGCCCGCGAGGTCGCCGAACGGATCGCCGAGCAGGTTCGCACCGCCAGCCCTGCCACGTCGTAGGTCGGATGGGCGCTGTGGAGCTGAAGCGTCAGCTCCACAGCCCCGGCCCGTCCAGCTCAGCGGCGCAGCGTGCGCAGCCGGGTGACCGCCTCGGTCAGCACCTCGGGGCGCTTGCAGAAGGCGAAGCGGACCAGCCGCCGGCCGGCGTCGATGTCGTCATAGAAGACCTGCGTGGGCACCGCCACCACACCGCAACGCTCCGGCAGGGAACGGCAGAACTCCACTCCGTCCCGGCCGCCGAGGGCGGTGATGTCGGCGGTGACGAAGTACGTCCCCTCCGAGCCGAGCACGTCGAACCCGGCGTCGGTGAGACCGTCGACGAGTTGGTCACGTTGCTGCTGAAGCCCGTCCCGGAAGCCGGTGTAGTAGTCGTCCGGCAGGGCCAGCGCCACGGCCACCGCCGGTTGCAGCGGCGCGGCGTTCACGTACGTGAGGAACTGCTTCACCCGCACCACCGCCGAGACCAGCGCCGCCGGACCGCTCGCCCAACCGACCTTCCAGCCCGTGCAGGAGAACGTCTTGCCTGCCGACGAGATGCGCAGCGTCCGCTCCCGCATCCCCGGCAGGGTGGCCAGCGACACGTGCGGGCTCGCCGCGTCGGTGAAGACCAGGTGCTCGTACACCTCGTCGGTGACCGCGTACGCGTCGAACTCCTGGCACAGGTCGGCCACCATGGCCAACTCGGCCGGGGTGAAGACCTTGCCGGTCGGGTTGTGTGGTGAGTTGAGCAGCACCAACCGGGTGCGCGGGCCGAACGCCGCGCGAAGCGCCACCGGGTCGAAGGCGTACCTGCCGTCGGCCGTCGGGCGCAGGGTCACCGGTCGCCGGACCGCCCCGGCCAGTGCGATCGAGGCGGCGTACGAGTCGTAGTACGGCTCGAAGCAGACCACCTCGTCGCCCGGTTCGCAGAGCGCGAGGATGCTCGCCGCGACAGCCTCGGTCGCCCCCGCGGTGATGACGACCTCGCCGTCCGGGTCGTACGTCAGGTTCTGGAATCGTTGCTGGTGGGCGGCGACCGCCGCGCGCAGGGCGGGGATACCCGGGCCGGGCGGGTACTGGTTGTGCCCGCCGCGCAGCGCCTCGGCGGCGGCGGCCAACATCTCCGGTGGTCCGTCGGTGTCGGGAAACCCCTGGCCGAGGTTGACCGCTCCGGTGCGCACGGCGAGGGCGGACATCTCGGCGAAGATCGTCGTGCCGAACGGCCGCATCCGGGCCACCAGCGGGTCGACATCGGTGCTCGTCACCTGCGCCAGCCTAAGGCCACCGACGGGTCGAACCCCAGACCCGTCGGGCTCATTCGCGTTCGCCCACGCCCACGCCCGCCTCACGCCCACGCCCGCCTCACGCCCACGCCCGCCCTCGCGCCCGCTTGATCGACACGAGATCGCCGATATCGGGGTATCGACGGCATCCGGATACCCCCACCTCGGCGAACCGGTGTCGATCAAGCGGGATCGGCCACGCCCAGCCTCATTCGGGTGCGCAGGAGATGCCGTAGTACCCCTGTTCCTTGATGACCACCGGCTTGCCGACGCCGGTGATCGTGACGGTGCAGTCGATTGGCGTGGTGTTGTTGATGTCGGGCCCGGTGGCCTCGACCATCACCCTGGTCTGGCCGTTGGTCCGAATGGTGGTGCGCCACGGCAGCGTCGCGCCGTCGACATGCATGAGATCGCTCTCGGCGTCGTAGTACGCGATGTCCGCGGTACCCGAGCCGGTGACCTCGTAGACCACAGTCACCGGGGCCGGCCCCGACGTCGGCCGGGTGATCGGCTGCTTGCTCGGGGTCGAGGCCGCGGGGCCGGACCGCTCCGGAATGGGCGCACGTGTGGTGGGTGCGGTCCAACCGTCGTCAGGAACGACCCACGGCTCCCCGGCGACCGGGTCCGAGCCGGGCTCGTCGAGCAGGAAACCACCCGCGCAGAGGCAGCCACAGACGAGCACGACCAGCACCACGAAGGCCGCGACGACGATCCCCACGATCCGACCGGCGCTCGTGCTCCGGCCGCCGCTGAACTGCGGATAACCCGGGTAGGCGTACGGCGGCGGATAACCGTGGGGCGGCCACGCTACCTGCGGTGGCCATCCAGCTTGCGGCGGCTTCCCGGGAGGCGGGGGCCAGCCGGCGTGGGGCGGCCAGCCGGCGGGCGGGGGCGATCCGGCGTACGGGGGCGAACCGGCGTGCGTCGGATCCGCCGCGTACGTCGGGTCCGAGGTGTCGGGCTGGGGCGGCGTCCACGGGGACGCTGGTGATTCGGGCGTCCACGGGGGCGTGGGTGATCCGGGCGTCCACGGGGACGCTGGTGATCCGGGCGTCCACCCGGTGGTGGGCGGTTGCGGCGTCCACTCGGTCGTGGGCGGTTGCGGCGTCCACGGCGCGGGCGTCCAGGGGGCCGGTGGCGCCCACGGCTGGCCCGGGGCGAGCGGGTCGGGTGCCGGCAGCGAAGCCGAGGACGGGGACGCCGTCGGATCCGACGGTGGCGGGCTGGGAAACGGGTCCGGCGGCGAGGAGGGGGACGGATCGGGCGGCGGCGCGTCGGACATGGCTGCTCCGGACGGGATCGGGTATGGGACGAACGGGCCGAGGGCAGGCGCGCGTAACCCGCCGAGAGACTTTCGTACCTCCAGGCGTGCCGCAACCCCGTCTGTCCCGCGCTGTCCCCCGAGCGGGCTGTGACGCTCGTCCCGTTGCGACCCGCCAACCACCTATCGCTCAAATTCGGTGATCGATAACCCGACTTTCGAGCACCCAACGTGAGTGAAACTGGGTTAGGCTGCGGGCCATGTGTGGAATCGTGGGATATGCGGGCGCGCGCCCCGCACTGAGCATCGTGCTCGACGGACTGCGGCGGCTGGAATACCGCGGCTACGACTCGGCGGGCGTCGCGATCGTCTGCGACGACCAACTGCTGACCGAGAAGAAGGCCGGCAAGCTGGCCAACCTGGAGAAGGTGCTCTCCGAGCGGGCCGCCGACGACCCGACCTCCTGCGCGGCCAGCCCGATCGGCATCGGTGACGGCACCACCGGCATCGGCCACACCCGCTGGGCCACCCACGGCGGCCCGACCGACCGCAACGCCCACCCGCACGTCGCACCGGACGGCCGGGTCGCGGTCATCCACAACGGCATCATCGAGAACTTCGCCAAGCTGCGTGCCGAGCTGGAGGCCGACGGGGTCCAGTTCGCCAGCGACACCGACACCGAGTGTGCCGCCCACCTGCTCTCCGCCGCGCTGGCCGACCTGCGCGCCGCCGGTCAGCCGGACGGCCCGCAGCTGCTCGCCGCCGGTATGCGGGTGGTCTGCCAGCGACTGGAGGGTGCGTTCACCCTGCTCGCTGTGGATGCCGCAGTGCCCGGCGCGGTCGTCGGCGCCCGGCGTAACTCCCCGCTGGTCGTCGGTCGGGGCAACGGGGAGAACTACCTGGCCAGTGACGTGGCGGCGTTCATCGAGCACACCCGGGAAGCGGTCGAGCTGGGTCAGGACCAGATCGTCCTGATCACCGGTGACAGCATCGAGATCACCGACTTCGAGGGCCAGCCTGCCGCCGGCAAGGACTTCCACATCGACTGGGACTCCTCGGCCGCGGAGAAGGGCGGCTACGACTGGTTCATGCTCAAGGAGATCGAGGAGCAGCCGCAGGCCATCGCCGACACGCTGCTCGGCCGGCTCACCGAGACCGGTGAGATCGCCCTCGACGAGGTCCGCCTTAGCGACCAGGACCTTCGCGACGTCGACAAGATCTTCATCGTGGCGTGCGGCACGGCGTACCACGCCGGGATGGTCGCCAAGTACGCCATCGAGCACTGGACCCGGATCCCGTGCGAGGTGGAGCTGGCCAGCGAGTTCCGCTACCGCGACCCGGTGCTCGACCGGTCCACGCTGATCGTGGTGATCTCGCAGTCTGGCGAGACGATGGACACCCTGATGGCGCTGCGCCACGCCAAGGATCAGAAGGCCCGGGTGTTGGCGATCTGCAACACCAACGGCTCGACCATTCCGCGCGAGTCGGACGCCGTGCTCTACACCCACGGTGGGCCGGAGATCGCCGTCGCCTCCACCAAGGCGTTCCTCACCCAGGTCGTCGCCTGCTACCTGATCGGCCTGCACCTGGCCCAGGTGCGCGGCATCAAGTTCGCCGACGAGGTGGGCGCGGTCGTCGCCCAGTTGCAGGAGATCCCGAGCAAGCTGCGTGAGCTGCTCGACCGGATCGAGCCCGTTCGCGAGCTGGCCCGGGACCTGAAGTCCGAGCCGACAGTGTTGTTCATCGGCCGGCACGTCGGCTACCCGGTGGCGCTGGAGGGTGCGCTGAAGCTCAAGGAGTTGGCGTACATGCACGCCGAGGGCTTCGCTGCCGGCGAGCTGAAGCACGGCCCGATCGCTCTGATCGACAAGGGCACCCCGGTGATCTGCGTGGTGCCGTCGCCGGTCGGCCGGGGCATGCTCCACGACAAGGTCGTCTCCAACATCCAGGAGGTTCGGGCGCGCGGTGCGCGGACCATCGTGATCGCCGAGGAGGGCGACGAGGCCGTCGTGCGGTACGCCGACCACCTGATCTACGTGCCGCGTACGCCGACCCTGCTGGCCCCGCTCGTCACCACTGTGCCGTTGCAGGTGCTCGCCGCCGAGATCGCCGCCGCTCGTGGGCACGACGTGGACCAGCCCCGCAACCTGGCCAAGTCGGTCACCGTCGAGTAGCCGCTCAGCGACCCAACACGACCCGGGCCATCCCGTCCAGCGCGGGATTGCCCGGGTCCCAGTAACCGGTGTGGCCGCCCCGCCCGCCGTCGAAGACCCGGCCGCCGAACCCCGGGTCCGACGGGTCGTGACCGAACCACAGCTCATGCCCGGTGCGGTCGGGCCAGCCGAGCACTGCGGCCAGCGGCGCCGCACCCAGCAGGGCCCGGTGTCCCAGCTCGTCCGCCGACCGGGCCGCGCGGATCACGTCGCCGGAAGCGCTGCTCGCCCAGACCTCCCCGGGCGGCACGCCCAACTCGGTGGCGTGCGCCGCGCCGACCCCGGGCGAGCCGACGAAGACCAGCGCGTCGGCGGCCAGCCCGTGCTCCCGGGCGGCCACACCCACCACCAGCGACCCGTAACTGTGCCCGAGCACGGTCTGCCGGGCCGGTGGCCCCTCGTGGGTGGCCCGCAACCCTTCCTGAAAGCGGTGCAGCGCCGGACCGGCGTCACGCGCCTGACCCGCCGAGGCAGCCTCGGTCAGGGAGTCCGGAGCGTCGTAGTCCAACCAGAGCACTGCCGCGCTGCGCTCACCCGGGGCGAGCGCCGCGCACCGGTCCAGCACCCGCGCCGCCCTGCCCAGCTCACCGGGGGCGTCGTCCAGGCCGGCGGTCATCCCCGGCACGTAGGTCAGCACCCGGTCAGCCCGGTCCGGGTCGCCGAGCGCCATCACCACCCGCCCCTCACCGGCCGGATCCAACCCGAGCAGGTACGCCCGGGGCTCCCCGCCGGCCGCCAGCCGTCCGGCCAGCGCGTCCAGGCCGGCCAACCGGCCGGCGACGCCACGCAGCCGGAGCGACGTGAGTGGCAGGGGCGGCACCCGGGACAGCAGTTCGCGCCGCTCGGCCAGCAGTTCCTCCCGCCACACCCCGAGGTGCAGCCGGTTGGCCTGGTCGCGGTCGGTCGCCGGCACGCCGTCCCACCTGCCGACCAGTGCCGGCTCGTGCCCGATCAGCCACCGTCGCTGCGCCGGTGTCAAGCCTGACCACCAGGCGTGGACAAGAGTCGGCGTGGCATCCAGGGCCGGTCGGCCCGGCGGTGGCGGGGACGCCCACCCGGTGCCGGCGGCCCGGGCCAGCTCGTCCAAACGGTCGGCGGCGAGCCGATCGGCGACCCCCGCCCCGTCGAGCGCCTCCCGCAGGGCGGCCGTCACCAGGGCCGCAGCCACGCCATCCCGCTCGGTGGACCGTTGTCGGGCGGGATCGACGTGCACCCCGCCCGAGCGGTCCACCACCAGGCCGGCCGCGCCCGCCTGGGCGACCGCGTCGGCGAGCCGCGCCTTCGCCACCGTCAGTCGTCCGGCCAGCTCGGCAAGCACCTGATCGGCCTCGATCAGTGCGGGCGCGACCGACGTCAGCTCGTCCCGCAGAGCGACGAGCCGGGAGCCCGCCGCAGTGGCCGCCGCGCCGGACCAACCATCCCGCAACCGGCCGCCCGCCGCCCGCAGCTCACCGGCGCGACGGTCGACCTGCTCGGTCAACCCGGCCCAGGCCACCCCGGCGGCCCGCCACCCGCTCGGGTCGGCCGCCCACAGTTGCCGGTAACCGACGCCGCTCACCGGGGCAGGGCGGCGAAGCGGTCGGCCGCCCGATCGTCCACCGTCTCGTACGCCTCGGCTGCCGCCCGCACCCCCTGCGAGGTCACCGCGACCCGGGCGCCCAGCCGGCACAGCCAGGTGTGCGCGGCCGCCTCCAGACCGGCCAGCGCCGTGCCGGCTCGCCACTCCGGCGCCGCGACCAGCAACCCGGGCGTCCCCGCCAGGCCCAGCGCCAGCCGGTGCGCCTCGCCGTCGAGCGTGCCGGCGACCGCCCGCAACTCCTTCGGCCGGACGACGAACGACTCATCGGTCATGACCCCACCCCCGTGGACGATCGGCTTCGACGCGCTGACGCTAGGCCCGTACCGGTGGCCGTCAGGTGCCCTGTGGACAGCCCGCGGTGAGGCGTACCCCGGCCTGTCCACAGGCGTTGCCCGGCGCGGACCCGACGGCTAATCTGCGGCCGCGACCGCCGGTAGGGTGGTGTGGTGATCGTCGCCGTCGGCATCGACGTGGTCCTGGTCGACCGGTTCGCGCGGGCGCTGGCCCGGACGCCGCTGCTCGCCGACCGGCTCTTCACCACGGCCGAGCGGCACACCCGCGCCGGTGCCCCACGCTCGTCGGAGTCGCTCGCCGCCCGCTTCGCCGCCAAGGAGGCAGTGGCCAAGGCGCTCGGTGCGCCGGCCGGGCTCAACTGGCACGACTGCGAGATCGTGTCCGACCCGGACGGCCGCCCCCGGCTCGCCGTCTCCGGCACCGTCGCCGCGGCGGCCGAGGCGCGTGGAGTCAACCACTGGCATCTGTCGTTGTCGCACGACGGGGGAATCGCGTCGGCGATGGTGGTCGCGGAACGGTGACGTCGGCTGGGCGGGCCGATCCGGTCCACCCGCGAACGGGATGGGACACGGTGGCATGAGATCGGTGTGGCGGGTTGCCGACGTACGGGCGGCAGAAGCAGGGCTGATGGGCACACTGCCGGAGGGGACGCTGATGCAGCGCGCCGCCGCCGGGCTGGCCCGTCGGGCCGCTCTCCTGCTCGACGAGCGCGGCGGGGTCTACGGCGGCCGGGTGCTGCTGCTGGTCGGCTCCGGTGACAACGGCGGCGACGCCCTGTACGCGGGGGAGCGGCTGGCCCGCCGGGGTGTCCACGTGTCCGCCCTGCTGCTCACCCCCGGGCGCGCGCACGCCGCCGGGTTGGCCGCGCTGCGAGCGGCCGGCGGTCGGCTGGTGCCGCAGCCCACCGGCCCGGTCGACCTGGTCCTCGACGGGATCGTCGGCATCGGTGGCACCGGTGGCCTGCGGGCTAACGCGGACGAGGTGGTCCAACGTCTCGGCGAGCTGCGGGGGCGGGACGGTGAGCGGGCGACTGTCGTGGCGGTCGACGTGCCGAGCGGGGTCGCGGTGGACACCGGCCACGTTCCGCTGTCCGCGTCCGGGCGACCGACCGCCGTGCGGGCCGACGTGACGGTGGCGTTCGGCGCGCTGAAGCCCGCACTGGTGGTCGGGCCGGCCGCCGCCCTGGCCGGGCAGGTGGAGTTGGTCGACATCGGGCTGCGGCCGTGGCTGCGAGGCACCCCCGCGCTACGAGCCACCGAGTGGTCCGACCTGGTCGAATGGTGGCCGGAGCTGGGACCGGCGTCGGAGAAGTACACCCGGGGTGTGGTGGGGGTCGCCACCGGCTCGGAGACCTACCCCGGCGCGGCGGTGCTCTCCGTCGGCGGGGCTCTGGCCGGGCCGACCGGCCTGGTCCGCTACGCCGGCAGCGCCCGCGCCGAGGTGCTGCACCAGTACCCCTCGGTGATCGCCAGCGGGCGGGTCGCCGACGCGGGCCGGGTGCAGGCCTGGGTCTGCGGCTCCGGGTTGGGCACCGGCGCGGACGCGGCAGCCGAGTTGCGCGCCGTACTGGCCGCCCCGGTGCCGGTGGTGCTCGACGCCGACGCGCTGACCCTGCTGGTGGACGGCTCGCTCGCCGACCGGCTGCGGGGCCGGGACGCGCCGATCGTGGTCACCCCGCACGACCGGGAGTTCACCCGACTCTGCGGGGAGGAGCCTGGCACCGACCGGGTCGGCTCCGCGCTGCGGCTGGCCGCCTGGATGAACGCCGTGGTGCTGCTCAAGGGGGATCGCACGGTGATCGGCACCCCAGACGGTCGGGCGTACGTCAACCCGACCGGCACCCCGGCGCTGGCCACCGGCGGCACCGGCGACGTGCTGGCCGGGCTGCTCGGCTCGCTGCTGGCCGCCGGAGTGCCCGCCGACCGGGCTGCGGCCTCGGCCGCGTACCTGCATGGGCTCGCCGGCCGGGAGGCGGCCCGGGGCGGGCCGGTGACCGCGCCCGACGTGGTCACCGCGCTTCGCCCGGTTGTCGCCCGGCTGGGCTGATCGTGCCGTCCCGGTCGGGTCGGCACCCGGGGGCGTGCGTCGCCGCCCCCGGTGATCACGGCGGAAAGTAGGCTGGGTGCATGTGGCAGGCCGAGGTACGCGTCGATCTTGACGCCATCCGCGAGAACGTGAGCCGACTCCGCTCCGGCACCACAGCCGAGCTGATGGCTGTGGTGAAGGGCGACGGGTACGGCCACGGCATGCTCCCGGCCGCCCGCGCTGCGCTCGACGCCGGCGCGGACTGGCTCGGTGTCTGCACCCTCGACGAAGCGCTCACCCTGCGGCGGGGAGGGGTGACCGCGCCGGTGCTGGCCTGGCTACTCGCGCCGGGGCTGCCGTTGCACGAGGGGATCAGCGCCGGGGTGGACCTGGGCGCCGCCAGCCTGCCGCAACTGGACGAGATGATCGAGGCGAGCCGGCTCGCCGGGCGTCCCGCCCGCCTACACCTGAAGATCGACACCGGGCTGTCCCGGGGCGGCGCGACCGTCGCCGACTGGCCGGCGCTGCTGGACGCCGCCACGAAGGCGCAGGCCGACGGCCTGGTCGAGGTGGTCGGTGTGTGGAGCCACTTCGTGTACGCGGACTCGCCCGGCCACCCCACCACCGACCGTCAGCTGGCCGTCTTCCACGAGGGGTTGGCCATGGTCGAGCGGGCCGGTTTACGGCCGCGCTGGCGGCACCTCGCCAACTCGGCGGCCACCCTGACCCGCCCGGACACCCACTTCGACCTGGTCCGCCCCGGCATTGCCATCTACGGCCTCTCCCCGGTCGCCGGTGAGACGTACGGGCTGCGGCCGGCGATGACCGCCCGTGCCCGGGTGATGCTCACCAAACGGGTGCCCGCCGGCACCGGTGTCTCCTACGGGCACACCTACACCACCGAGGCCGACGCGAACCTGGCAGTGGTCCCACTGGGGTACGCCGACGGGGTTCCCCGGCATGCGTCCAACACCGGGCCGGTGCAGCTCGCCGGAGCGCGAAGGACCATCTCGGGGCGGGTCTGCATGGACCAGTTCGTGATCGACTGCGGTGACGACCCGGTGGCCGACGGCGACGTGGCGACCCTGTTCGGCAGCGGCGTCGACGGCGAACCGACGGCCGACGACTGGGCCGAGGCGGTCGGCACGATCAACTACGAGATCGTCACCCGCTTCGGCAGCACGCGCGTGCCTCGGATCTATGACGGCGAACGGCCATGAGCTACCGCATCCCGCGTCCGCGCACGGCGGCGGGTCGGGTCGCCGGCATCGTCGGCGCCGCGGTGGGGGTGGCCGCGGCAGGCCTGGCGGCCGGCGTCGCGACCGAACGCACACTGGTCCGCCGCTTCAAGGCCGACCCGACCGACCGCTACGCGCATGAGACGTTCGGCGAGCAGCGGTACGACGACGCGTTTCGTCTGGAGCTGCCGGACGGCACGGACATCCACGTCGAGGTGGTCGAGCCGACCCGGCCGGTGTCGGGGCACCCGACCGTGGTGCTGGTGCACGGCTTCTGCCTGGACATGGGGACGTTCCACTTCCAACGTCAGATGCTCGCCGAGCGCGGTGACTACCGGATCGTGGCGTACGACCAGCCTGGTCACGGCCGATCCGGCCGGTTGGAGACCGGGGAGTACGACCTCGCGGTGCTTGGCCGGACGCTGCGCCAGGTGATCGACCGGACCGCGCCGGACGGGCCGCTGATCCTGGTCGGTCACTCGATGGGCGGCATGACCATCATGGCGTTCGCCGAGTTGTTCCCGGAGCTGTTCGGTGACCGGGTGGTGGGCACGGTCCTGATGGCCACGTCGGGCGGGCTCATCGCGGAGACCAAGCTCGTCGCACCCGCGCTGCTCGGCCGGGTCGGCGGCCCGGTGCTGTACATGGTCAGCAACGCCACCCGGTACGGCGGGCCGGTCATCGACAAGGCCCGCAAGTCGACGTCGAACGTGGCCTGGCTGCTGACCCGCAAGTACGGCTTCGGCACCCGCAAGCCAAGCCCGGCGCTGGTGTCGTACGTGGAGACGATGAACTCCCGGACGTCGGCCGACACTGTCACCCGCTATCTGCGTACCCTGGCCACCCACTCGCGCTTCCCGGCGCTGGCGGCACTGGCGGCGACCCCGGTCCTGGTGGTGGTTGGCGACAAGGACATGATCACCCCGGTGACCCACTCCGAGGAGATCGTCCGGCGGCTGCCGCACGCCGAGTTCGTGAAGATCAAAGACAGTGGTCACGTGGTGATGCTGGAGCACGCCGACGAGGTCAACGCCGCGCTCGCGCGGTTCCTCGAGTCGATCGCAGAGCCGGAGGAACGGTGAGTCACGTCGTCAAGCTGCCGACCGTCGAGGACACCCGGGAGTTCGGCCGCCGCCTGGCCGGGCTGCTGCGCGCCGGCGACCTGGTGCTGTTGACCGGCCCGCTGGGCGCCGGCAAGACAGCGCTCACGCAGGGCATCGGCGCCGGGCTCGGTGTGCTCGGAGACGTCACCTCGCCGACGTTCGTGATCGCCCGGGTGCACCGGCCCGACCCGGCCCGGGACGGTCGGGTGGCGCTGGTGCACGCCGACGCGTACCGGTTGGGGGCTGCCACCGATCCGCGTGCCGAGATCGACGACCTGGACCTCGACGCTTCGGTGGACGACTCGGTGACAGTTGTGGAGTGGGGCGAGGGCCTGGTCGAGCAGTTGGTCGACGCGCACCTGCGGGTTCGGATCGACCGCCGCGACGACGACACCCGCGTCATCGAGCTGGACCCGGTCGGTGGTGACTGGGCTCGGCGGCTCGCCGACCTGGGCTAGGGCGGCCGCTGTCGTACCCGATGCCTAGAGTGCGGGGGACCGACCCGCGCTGTGAGAGGTTCCTGATGCCCGACGACGCCCCCGCCCTGGATCTGTTGGCCCTGCTGCCGGAGCAGTGGCGTGCCGTGCTCACCCCGCACCTGGACGCGGCGCGCACTGCCGCGCTGGGCGAGTTCGTCGCCCGCGAATACGCGACGCAGACCGTCTTCCCGCCGGTGGAGGACCTGTTCTCGGCCTATCGACTGTGCCCGCCGCAGGCCACCCGGGTGCTGATCCTCGGTCAGGACCCCTACCACCGGGCCGGGCAGGCACACGGGTTGAGCTTCAGCGTCCGCGACGGTGTGACGGTGCCACCGTCGTTGCGCAACGTCTTCAAGGAGTTGGGCGAGGACGTCGGCGTTCCCAAGCCGCGCAGCGGCAACCTCGACGGTTGGGCCGCCCAGGGTGTGTTGCTGCTCAACGCGGTGCTGACCGTCCGTCAGGCCACCCCGGGCTCGCACGCCAACGCCGGCTGGGAGGAGTTCACCGACGCGACCATCCGGGCGTTGGACGCGTCACCGGACCGGGTTGTCTTCCTGCTCTGGGGTGGCTACGCCCGCAAGAAGGCCGCCCTGGTCACCAACCCGCAGCACGTGGTGCTGGAGGCCGGCCATCCCAGCCCGATGAACCCGCGCGGCTTCCTCGGCAGCCGACCGTTCAGCGCGGCCAACAAGGCTCTCGCCGATGCCGGCCTGCCCACCATCGACTGGGAGCGCACCGCCGGCTGAACTCAGCCGCCGCTGGTCAGCTGGCGGTCCCGATAGCGGCGCAGCAACTCGGCGGCCCGGGCGTCGGTCAGCTCCAGCTCGACCAGCGGCACCACCTGGTAACTCCGCCGACCGTGGCGCACCTCGATCGTCTCGGGCAGCTCGTCGCACATGGTGGCCCTGATTTCGCCGTACGTGGTCGACCACCGGTGCTCGCCCGGCTCCTCCGGCTCCAACCACACTCCGCCGAACTCACTCCAGCGGGCGTTCCACCGCTGGCCGTAGTTCGTCTCCAGCCAGCGGGTGAACAGCTTGGAGTCCTGCCAGCGCAGGGCGATCTCCGGCGCGTCGACCGGCACCGGCGCGCCCTGCAGCAACGCGGCGGTGCTTCCGGTGAGCACCTGCGGGAAGTCGGGCAGCCGGTCCAGCAGTTCGTCCAGGCCGAGCTCCTCGATCCGCTCCGCGATGGGACGCACCGCCAGGTCGTCGATGCGGGCATCGAGGTGCGCGTCCAGCGGTTCGACCCCGACCACCAACTGCACGTCCATCGCGGCGAGCAGTCGTTCCAGCACCGGGATGTTTGGCGCACGGTCGCCGCGCTCGATCCGGGCGATCGCTGTCTGACTGACCTTGGCGAGTTCGGCGAGTTGACGTTGGGTCAGTTCGCGCAGCTGCCGCTCGCGTCGCACCGTGGCGCCGAGCAGGGTGACGAGGCGAGTGGACGGCATCCTGGCATGGTGAACCAGCCGAACCAGCAGCGACATCGCTGAGCCGGATTGCTGACTGTGTCGGCGTCTCGGGTGGGGGTGCCCTGTTCTGTTGAGCGTGATTCCGCTGTGGCATCTAGA
>NZ_JBSFBM010000056.1:0-25918 GCF_053592955.1 Micromonospora sp. NPDC002411
CGGTCATGCCCCGGTCCTTGAACGAGCCGGTCGGGTTGGCGCCCTCCACCTTCAGGTGCACGTCGCAGCCGATCCGGGCGGACAGCACCGGCGCGGGCAACAGCGGGGTGTTCCCCTCGTGCAGCGTGACGACCGGCGTGGCCTCGGTGACCGGCAGCCGATCCCGGTACGCCTCGATCAGACCCCGCCACATGTCGCTCTCCTCGCCTCTGGCACCGTGCGCCGACCTCGTCGGGGCCACCTTGGACCACGTTGCCCCAGCTGTCGAGGGCAGACCCGGGCTTACCCACCTGGCGGGACGCGCGAGCAGCCCCGTCGATGGTCCAACGACTCAGGCGCCGCCCTCGACCCGCAGCACACTCGTCACCGACCGGACGATGTCCAGACCGCGCAGCTCACCCACTGTCGCGGCGAGCGCGGCGTCCGGTGCCACGTGGGTGACGATGACCAGCTCCGCGTCGCCGTCCCGGCCGGGAGCCCCACCCGCGGAACCCTGCCGCACTGTCGCGATCGACACGTCGTGCCGGGCGAACACGCCCGCCACCGCAGCCAGCACACCCGGACGGTCGGCCACGTCGAGGCTGACGTGGTAGCGGGTCAACGCCTCGCCCATCGGCCGCACCGACAGGTCCGCGTACGCGCTCTCGCTGGCCGCGCGCACACCGGCGAGGCGGTTGCGGGAAACCGCGACCACGTCACCGAGCACCGCGCTCGCGGTCGGCGCGCCCCCGGCCCCCCGGCCGTAGAACATCAACTGCCCGGCGGCGTCCGCCTCGACGAAGACCGCGTTGAACGCGTCACCCACGCTGGCCAGTGGGTGGCTGCGCGGGATCATCGCCGGGTGCACCCGGACGCTGACGGTCTCCCGGCCGGTGGGGTCGACACCCCGGGCCGCGATGCAGAGCAGCTTGATGGTGCAGCCCATCGCCTTGGCGCTGGCCATGTCCGCGGCGGTCACCTCGGTGATGCCCTCACGGTGTACGTCCGCCGCGCCGACCCGGGTGTGGAACGCCAGCGAGGCGAGGATCGCCGCCTTCGCCGCCGCGTCGAAGCCCTCGACGTCGGCTGTCGGGTCGGCCTCCGCGTACCCCAGTGCGGTTGCCTCTTCCAGTGCCTCGGCGAAGCCGGCGCCGGTCGCGTCCATCGCGGAGAGGATGAAGTTGGTGGTGCCGTTGACGATGCCGGTGACCCGGTTGATCCGGTCACCGTGCAGCGACTCGCGCAGCGGGCGCAGCAGTGGGATGGCCCCAGCCACTGACGCCTCGTAGTAGAGGTCACCGCCGCCCTCGGCCGCCGCCTCGTGCAGTGCCACGCCGTCCTCGGCGAGCAGCGCCTTGTTGGCGGTGACCACGCTCTTGCCGGCGCGCAGCGCCTCGACCAGCCAGCCTCGGGCCGGCTCGATGCCGCCGACCACCTCGACCACCACGTCCACGTCGTCGCGCTTGATCAGCCCGAGCGCGTCGGTGGTGAACAGGCTCTCGTCGACCGGCAGGTCACCCCGGTCGCGACCGAGCCGACGGACGGCGATGCCGGCGATCTCCAGCGGTGCGCCGACCCGCGCGGCCAGGTCGGCCGACTGCTCGTGCAGCAGCCGGACCACCTCCTGGCCGACAGTGCCGCAGCCGAGCAGCGCCAAGCGCACAGGTGACGTCATCCAACATCCAATGCGAGCAGGTCCTCTTCGGTTTCCCGCCGGACGATCAGGCGTGCCTGGCCGTCGCGTACCGCGACCACCGGTGGACGCGGCACATGGTTGTAGTTGCTGGCCATGCTGCGGCAGTACGCACCGGTGCCGGGCACCGCGACAAGATCTCCGGGCTGCACGTCGGCGGGCAGGAATTCATCCTTCACCACGATGTCCCCGGACTCACAGTGCTTTCCCACCACGCGGGCGAGCAACGGCTGCGCGTCGGAGGCCCGCGAGGCCAGCGTCGCCGAGTACGACGCGTCGTACAGGGCGGTACGGATGTTGTCGCTCATCCCGCCGTCGACGCTGACGTACGTCCTGATGCCGTCGAGGGTCTTGACAGTGCCGACCTCGTAGAGGGTGAACACGGCCGGCCCGACGATGGCCCGGCCCGGCTCGATCGACAGGTGTGGCACGGCCAGGTTCTCCGCCGCGCACTCCGAGTCGACGATCTTGCGCAGCCGCTTGGCCAGGTCCTGCGGAGTGGCCGGGTCGTCCTGGGTGGTGTACGCGATGCCGAAGCCACCGCCCAGGTCCAGCTCGGGCAGCTCCACCCCGCGCGCGTCGCGGATCTGAGCCTGTAGGGCGAGCACCCGGCGGGCGGAGACCTCGAAGCCGCTGGCGTCGAAGATCTGCGAACCGATGTGCGAGTGCAGGCCACGCAGCTCCAGCACACCCTCGTCGAGGATCTTGAAGGCGGCGTTCGCGGCGGCGCCGCCAGCCAGCGAGAAGCCGAACTTCTGGTCCTCGTGGGCGGTGGCGATGAACTCGTGGGTGTGCGCCTCGACGCCCACCGTGACCCGGACCAGCACCCGGGGCCGCACCCCGCGCTCGCGGGCCAACGCGGTGAGCCGGTCGATCTCGGTGAACGAGTCCACGATGATCCGGCCCACCCCGGCGTCCAACGCCCTGCCCAACTCGGCGACCGACTTGTTGTTGCCGTGGAAGCCGATCCGCTCCGGCGGCATCCCGGCCGAGAGCGCGGTGGCCAGCTCACCTCCTGTGCAGACGTCCAGGTGCAGGCCCTCCTCGGCGATCATCCGGACCACCGCCCGGCAGAGGAACGCCTTGCCCGCGTAGAAAACGTCCTCGGTCGGGAAGGCCGCCCGGAAGTCACGGCAGCGCGACCGCAGGTCGGCCTCGTCCAGGACGTACACCGGGGTGCCGAACTCGGCCGCGATGTCGCGGACGCTCAGGCCCGCGACGGCGACCGCGCCGTCCGCGCCGCGCGTCACGCTGCGCGGCCACAGCGTGGGCAGCAGGGCGTTCACGTCCTCCGGGGTACGCAGCCACGCCGGCCCCCGGTTGCTGATGTCCGCGTGCAGCGCACCTGCCTCGTGAGCCCGCATCGTGCTACATCCTCTCCGGGGCGGTGACGCCGAGCAGGTACAGGCCGTTGGCGATCACCGTGCGGGTGGCGTTGTTCAGCCAGAGCCGGGCCCGGTGCAGGTCGGTGACCTCCTCGTCACCCAACGGCAGCACCCGGCAGTTGTCGTAGAAGCGGTGATAGGAGGCGGCGACGCTCTCCTCCAGGTAGCGGGCCACCCGGTGCGGTTCGCGCAGCTCGGCTGCGGTCGCCACCACCGCCGGGAACTCGGCGAGCGCCTTGAGCAGCTCGTTCTCCTTCTCGTGGTCGAGCAGCTCGGGGCGGAAGGCGTCGGCGTCACCCGGGACCAGCCCCACCTCGGCGGCGTTACGGGCCACGCCAGCCGTCCGGGCGGCGACGTACTGCACGTAGTAGACCGGGTTGTCGCGGGTCGCCCGCGTCCACAGCTCGATGTCGATGTCGATGGGCGAGTCGCTCGAGTAGCGGGCCAGCGCGTACCGGGAGGCGTCCACGCCGATCGCGTCGACCAGGTCCTCCAGGGTGATCACGGTGCCGGCCCGCTTGCTCATCCGCATCGGGGCGCCGTCGCGCAGCAGGTTGACCAGCTGCCCGATGAGAATCTCCAGGTTGCGCTCCGGGTCGTCGCCGAAGCACGCGGCCATGGCCTTCATCCGGCCGATGTAGCCATGGTGGTCGGCGCCCAGCATGATCACGACCCGCTCGAAGCCGCGCTCCCGCTTGTCCAGGTAGTAGGCGCAGTCCGCGGCGAAGTACGTCCACTCGCCGTTGGACTTGCGCAGCACCCGGTCCTTGTCGTCACCGAAGTCGGTGGTGCGCAACCAGGTCGCGCCCTCGGACTCGTAGAGGTGCCCCTGCGCGCGCAGCCGGTTCAGTGCCAGGTCGAGCTCACCCCGGTCGTGCAGGTCCTTCTCGTTGAAGTAGGTGTCGAACTCCACCCCGAAGTCCCGCAGCGAGGAGCGGATCTCGTCGAACATCAGCGCGACGCCCTCGACCCGGAAGACCTCCTGGGCGGCGTCGTCGTCGAGCGAGCGCACCTCCGGCCGGCGGGCCTGCACCTCGGTGGCGATCTCGGCGATGTACGCCCCGCCGTAGCCGTCCTCCGGCGCCGGCTCACCCATGGCGGCGGCCAGCAGCGACCGGGCGAACCTGTCGATCTGCGAACCGGCGTCGTTGAAGTAGTACTCCGTGCCGACGTCGGCCCCGGTGGCCCGCAGCAGCCGGCTCAGCGCGTCACCGACGGCCGCCCAACGGACCCCGCCGATGTGCACCGGCCCGGTCGGGTTGGCCGAGACGAACTCCAGGTTGATCTTTTCGCCGGCCAGGCGGTCGCTGCGGCCGTACTCCGCGCCGGCCTCGACGATCACCCGGGCGAGCTGACCGGCGGCGGCCGCGTCGAGCCGGATGTTCAGGAAGCCCGGCCCGGCGATTTCCACCGATTTGACACCTGCTGCCCGGCCCAGCTCGTCGGCCAGGGCCGTCGCCAGCTCCCGGGGCGGAACGCCCACCTTCTTGCTCAACTGCAGAGCGAGCGTCGAGGCGTAGTCGCCGTGCTCGGGGTTGCGCGGTCGCTCCACCACAGTGCTCGCCGGCAGCGCGGCGCGGTCGAGCCCACGCTGCTCGAAGACGGCGTGGGCGGCGGCAAGGACGACCGAGGCTAGTTCTGCAGGAGTCACCCAACCATGTTATCGGGGGTAGACTCGGGCACTCGGCGGCTCCCCTGCGCGTCATCCGGCCCGCCACTCCCCTGACCGACCGACTTGACGAGGCACGATGAGCATCAGCACCCCGGGTGGCCCTGAGCGCCGCCCGACCGTGGTCAGCACCGGCAAGAAGCCGGCAGCGGGCCGGCCGGCGTCCGGCGCCAAGGCCGGTTCCGGCAAGCCGGCGGGCTCCCCCCGGGCCGGTGGCAAGGGCCCGCGCAAGCCGGTCACCCCGGTCAAGGTGACCCAGGGCCGCGCCTGGGGTCCGATCGCGCTCTTCGTCGCGGTCGGCGTGCTGGCGGCCGGCATCATCGGGTACGGCGCCTGGGCGTCGTTCCAGGGCTCGAAGCCGTGGGACAAGCGCGCCAACGCCATCGACGGCATCGCCAACATCCGCAAGTCCGACCCCGACAGCCTCAAGTACGAGTCACACAAGTCGGGCCCGCTGACCTGGAACTACTCGCCGCCCGTGGGCGGGGTGCACAACGCCGCCTGGCAGAACTGCATGGGCGACGTCTACGACGCCCCGATCGCCAACGAGCACGCGGTGCACAGCCTGGAGCACGGCGCCGTCTGGATCACCTACCGGCCCGACCTTCCCAAGGACCAGGTCGACAAGCTCGCCGGCAAGGTGCGCGGCGTCGAGAAGACCTTCATGAGCCCGTACGAGGGCCTGGACAAGCCGATCTCCCTCCAGGCGTGGGGCTACCAGCTCAAGGTCGACAACGCCGACGACTCGCGGATCGACGAGTTCATCAAGGACCTGCGGGTCAACGCCTCGGTCGAAGGCCCCACGGCGCTCTGCAACACCGGCATCACCGCCACCGGCACCACGCCGCGTGAGCTCCAGCAGCAGCCCACCCAGTAAGGACCCCGATGACCGCCCCCACCGCCACCGACAGCGAGTACGACGACATCCCGGCCGCCCCCGACGAGGGCGGCCGGGCCCAGCCGGCGCGTTACGGCGTGTTGGCGCTCGCCATCATGGTGGTGGTGGGGCTGCTCCTCGGGTACGCGGGCGGCCTGCTCACCCCCCGGCTCACCCGGCCCGGTGACTCGTCGGTCGAGGCGGGCTTCGCCCGGGACATGACGAATCACCACGCGCAGGCGGTGGAGATGAGCCTGATCGCGTACCGGTCGGCCACCCTCCCCGAGGTTCGGCAGATCGCCGTCGACATCGCCACCGGGCAGCAGGGCGAGATCGGTGCCATGCAGACCTGGCTCCGCGAGTGGGGCCTGAGCCCGACCGGCTCGCAGCCACCGATGTCGTGGATGTCCGACGGCGCCACCGTCAAGGACGGCCTGATGCCGGGCATGGCCACGCCGCAACAGATGGCCTCCCTGCGGGACGCCCGGGGCATCGAGGTCGACAGGCAGTTCCTCACCCTGATGTACGCCCACCACCTGGGCGGCATCCACATGATCGACGCGGCGCTCGGCGAGACCGACAACGACGAGGTGCTGCGGGTGGCGAAGACCATGAAGGCCACCCAGCAGACCGAACTGAACAACCTCCGGCAGCTCCAGGCGCAGGCAGCCAAGGGCTGATCCGACCGGCCGCGTCACCACCGGCCTGCGTCATGGCGAGGCCGATCTCGTCGAGGTCCGCAAGATCCACGCAAGGTCGCCGATGTGGCGGTGTTCCGGGCGTCCGGACACCGCCACATCGCCGATCTGCCACGAGCCACGACGAGGCGAGGCGCGGGGGTCCCCGGCAGGCCGGCGCGGTCCGGCAGGCCAGCGCGCCTCTTGATCCACTCCAGATCGGCGAACTGGGGGTGTCCCGAGGGGTTGATACCCCGATATCGCCGACATGGAGTGGATCAAGAGCGGAGCCACGCGCTCCGGGGCTTGATCACTCGAGACACCGGGCCGTACTTGTAACTGCTTGTCCACTTATGTCCGCGTTGGACGATTCGAGCGGTCCAGGCGATTGCGTTGCTTAGAGAGTTTTCTCCCCACATATCGTGACCAGTTGCGATTCGGGCTCGTTGCCCAAGACGTGGGGGTTGCACTCAGAGACGCACGGCGTTCGGTCACCAGTTGGTGCCGGCGCCACACCATCGGCGGTGACGGGGCGGTGGCAGCCGTCCGTCGCGGACAGCGGCAGGGCGAGCCGGGAATGCTCAGCCGCGAACAGGAACTCGAACTGATCGACACGCTGCGGGGCGTCCACCCCGACGAGTTCGGCCTGGACGAGGAGTTGTGGACGCGGCAGAGCCTCACCACGCTCATCCAGCGGCGCTTCGACCTGCCGCTGGACGCTGGCGCCGTCGGGGCGTACCTGCGGGCCTGGGGGTTGGGTCCGCGCGAGCCGCGCGAGCGCGCCTGCGGGCTCTGCGTCAGTGCTGTGGAGCGCTGGGTTCGCAGCGAGTACCCGGCGATCACCCGGGCCGCCCAGGAGCACCTCGCGGAGGTCTACTGGATCGGGCGGGTCCGGCTGCGCGGCACGATGCCGGCTGCGGACGTGATCTCGGCGGTCTCGTCCCGCGGTCGGGTGCGCTTCATGATCACCACGCCGACGGTGGACCCGCCGCTCCCCCGCGACTTCGTGCTGCGGCTCAGCGGCGAGGAGCAGCGCACCGTGCATCTGATCGTGGACGGCTCCTGGCCGCGCAACGAGTGGCCGCGCCGACTCCCGCGCCGGATCGTCCTGCACCCGCTGCCCAGTTGCGGCCGGGCGGTAGCGGCCTGACCGCCGAGCGGTAGCGGCCTGACCGCCGGGTGAGTCGGTCGTCGACACGATCGGCTCACCCGATACCGATTCGGCGTACGGAGGGGAGGTTTGCTAGTCTTCTCCAGTCGCTGAGCCCCCGTAGCTCAGGGGATAGAGCACCGCCCTCCGGAGGCGGGGGCGCAGGTTCGAATCCTGCCGGGGGCACCAGGAAGACCTTGACCGGGCGCAGGAGCATGATGGCTCCCCGCGCCCGGTTTCTTGCATCTGCGACCCGGCAAGATCAAGATGTCGTCATGCTGTTTCTCGGACTGATCCTCGCCGCACTGGCCGGAGCCGTCGCCGCGACGATCCTCGCCGTTCGTGGGCTCACAGCGGTGCTCCGCAGGCAGCCGGGGCGACTGCGGGCCGCAGCGCTCCTCGTCGGCGCGGGAACCGTCGCCGTGTACGCATGGGGCCTGCTCCACCTCGGCTACGCGGTGATGCGCGCGGAGGACGGCGGAACCGGCGCCTCCCCGATCGAGCCCTGCCGGGAGGTCGGGCCGCAGGTGGCGAGCATGGTCGACGGGTACGGCGTCAGCCTTTTCCCGCTGCACTTCGAGTGCCACCTCACCGGCGGCGGGTCTTACGTCACCTCGTCGGTGCCCGGGTATGTCACCCCGGCCACTGTCGCCCTCGGACTGATTGCCGTCATCTGCGCGGCCCTGGCGATCAGGACGGCAGAGGAGACCCGACCGCCCGTCGCCTGAACCAGAGACCCGTCAGCCGCCGAGCCGGAACGGGAGACGAGCCGGACCAGACCGTCAGCCGCCGACGTACGCCGCCAGGTGCTCGCCGGTGAGGGTGGAGCGGTCGGCGACGAGGTCGGCGGGGGTGCCCTCGAAGACGATCTGGCCACCGTCGTGGCCGGCGCCGGGACCGAGGTCGATGATCCAGTCGGCGTGCGCCATGACGGCCTGGTGGTGCTCGATGACGATCACCGACTTGCCGGAGTCGACGAGGCGGTCCAGCAGGCCGAGCAGTTGCTCGACGTCGGCCAGGTGCAGGCCGGTGGTCGGCTCGTCGAGGACGTAGACGCCGCCCTTCTCGGCCATGTGGGTGGCCAGCTTGAGTCGTTGCCGCTCGCCGCCGGACAGGGTGGTGAGCGGTTGACCCAGGCTGAGGTAGCCGAGCCCGACGTCGGCGAGTCGGTCGAGGATGGCGTGCGCGGCCGGCGTACGGGCGTCACCGGCGCCGAAGAACTTCTCCGCCTCCGTCACGGACATCGCGAGCACCTCGCTGATGTCGCGACCGCCGAGGCGGTATTCCAGCACCGACGCCTGGAACCGCTTGCCCTCGCAGTCCTCGCAGGGTGCGGCGACGCCGGCCATCATCCCCAGGTCGGTGTAGATGACACCGGCGCCGTTGCAGCTCGGGCAGGCGCCATCGGAGTTGGCGCTGAACAGCGCCGGCTTCACGCCGTTGGCCTTCGCGAACGCCTTGCGGATCGGGTCCAACAGACCGGTGTACGTGGCCGGGTTGCTCCGCCGCGACCCACGGATCGCGCCCTGGTCGATCGACACCACACCCGCGCCGGGAGGGATGGAGCCGTGGACCAGGGAACTCTTGCCGGAGCCGGCGACACCTGTCACGACGACGAGTACCCCGAGTGGCACGTCGACGTCGACGTTTCGGAGGTTGTTGGCAGTGGCGCCACGGATCTCCAGCTTGCCGGTGGGCGTGCGTACCTGGTCCTTGAGGGCTGCCCGGTCGTCGAGGTGGCGGCCGGTGATGGTGCCGCTGGCGCGTAGGCCCTCCAGGCTGCCCTCGTAGCAGACGGTGCCGCCGTCGGTGCCGGCGCCGGGCCCGAGGTCGACGACGTGGTCGGCGATGGCGATGGCTTCCGGCTTGTGCTCCACGACCAGCACGGTGTTGCCCTTGTCGCGCAGTTGGAGCAGCAGCTCGTTCATGCGCTGGATGTCGTGCGGGTGCAGCCCGATCGTCGGCTCGTCGAAGACGTAGGTGACGTCGGTGAGCGACGAGCCGAGGTGGCGGATCATCTTGGTGCGTTGCGCCTCGCCGCCGGAGAGGGTGCCCGAGGGCCGGTCCAGCGAGAGGTAACCCAACCCGATCTCCTCGAACGAGTCGAGGAGGTGTTGCAGCCCGGCCAGCAGCGGGGCCACCGACGGCTCGTCGATGCCGCGTACCCAGGCGGCCAGGTCGCTGATCTGCATCGCGCACGCGTCGGCGATGTTCTTGCCCTGGATCTTCGACGACCTGGCCTCCTGGCTGAGCCGGGTGCCGGCGCACTCGGGGCAGGTCGTGAAGGTCACCGCCCGCTCCACGAAGGCGCGGATGTGCGGCTGCAACGCGTCGATGTCCTTGGAGAGGAAGGATTTCTGGATCGACGGGATGAGGCCGGCGTACGTCAGGTTGATGCCGTCGATCTTGATTTTGGTGGGCTCACGGTGGAGCAGGTCGTGCTGCTCCCGCTTGGTGAACTTGCCGATCGGCTTGTCCGGGTCGAAGTAGCCGCAGCCGCGGAAGATCCGGCCGTACCAGCCCTCCATGCTGTAGCCCGGGATCGTGATCGCGCCCTCGTTCAGCGAGAGGCTGTCGTCGTACAGCGCGGACAGGTCGATGTCGGTGACCGCGCCCATGCCCTCACACCGTGGGCACATGCCGCCGAGCCGGGTGAAGGTCGCCTTCTCGGTCTTCGTCTTGCCGGCACCGCGCTCGACGGTGATCGCGCCGGTGGCCTTCACCGAGGGGACGTTGAAGGAATACGCGTTGGGCGAGCCGATGTGTGGCTGCCCGAGCCGGCTGAACAGGATGCGCAGCATCGCGTTGGCGTCGGTGGCGGTGCCCACTGTGGACCGGGAGTTGGCCCCCATCCGCTCCTGGTCCACGATGATCGCCGTCGTCAGACCGTCCAGCAGGTCGACCTCGGGGCGTGCCAGCGTCGGCATGAAGCCCTGCACGAACGCGCTGTACGTCTCGTTGATCATCCGCTGCGACTCGGCGGCGATGGTGCCGAACACCAACGAGCTCTTGCCGGAGCCGGAGACACCTGTGAACACCGTCAGCCGCCGCTTCGGGATCTCGACGCTGACGTCCCTGAGGTTGTTGACCCGCGCGCCCTGCACACGGATCAGGTCGTGGCTGTCGGCGACGTGCGGCGCGGACGGCTGGGAGGCCGTGCTCATCGTGTCTCCATCTGTCGGGCCGGACGGCTCAGCGCACTTCCTGGATGCGGATCATATTGCCCGCTGGGTCCCGGAAAGCGCAGTCGCGTACGCCGTACGGCTGCTCGGTCGGCTCCTGGACGACCTCGGCGTCGCTGCCCTCCAGCTTCGCGAAGGTGGCGTCCAGGTCGGAGGTGGCCAGGTTGACCCCGAAGTAGCTGCCCTTGGCCATCAGTTCGAGGATGGTCTGCCGCTCGTCGTCGGTGATGCCGGGGTTGGCGGCCGGTGGGTGCAGGACGATGGCGGTGCTGGGCTGGCCGACCGGCCCGACCGTGATCCAGCGCATGCCCTCGTAGCCGACGTCGAGGCGGACCTCGAAGCCGAGGATGTCGCGGTAGAAGGCCAGCGAGGCCTCCGGATCGGTGTGCGGAAGGAAGCTCGAGTGAATGGTGATGTCCATGGCGATCACGCTAGTTGCGGGGCCGTGACCCGCGCTTCTCGATTCCTGACCGGTCTGGTCACCTGTTTCGCCACGCACGACGGCATCCCCGCCGTCGCCTGCGCCGCCTGCCTGCGGTAGACGCTCGGCGGCACGCCCACCAGCTCGGCGAAGCGGGTGCTGAAGGTGCCCAGCGACGAACAACCGACAGCGAAACAGACCTCGGTGACGCTCAGGTCGCCACGGCGCAGCAGGGCCATCGCCCGCTCGATGCGCCGGGTCATGAGATAGCTGTAGGGGGATTCGCCGTAGGCGAGCCGGAACTCGCGGCTGAGGTGCCCCGCCGACATGTGCGCGCCCCGGGCGAGCGCCTCGACGTCCAGGGGAGACGCGTACTCCCTGTCGATCCGGTCGCGAACCCGGCGCAGCCGTGCCAGGTCGGCGAGGCGCTGCGTCGCGTCGGGTCTGCTGCTCACCTGGGAAATCGTGCCACAACCCACCGACAATCAGCCGCCAGCCGGGCGCGAGCGTGGCCAGCGAGGCCGCTCAACCGGCCTCGCGCCGGGCGCGGGCGCGGCGCTTCCCCTCGTGCATGGCCTGCACCCGGGCCACCGGGATGGTCCGCCCCTCGGCGACGAGGTCGGCGGGGAGTGACTGCGGTGCCGGCATCAGCGCCGTCCAGGGGTCGCCGTCGGCGAGCAGCGTCGGCGCGGTCCGGATGGTGAAGTCGGCGGGGGTCACCTCGGTCAGGTCGGCCCAGTCGACCGGGAACGAGACCGGCATCCCGGGCCGCAGCCGAGGGCTGTACGCGGCGGCCACCGTCGCACCACCCGCGCGAGTGGCGTCGACGAAGACCCGGCCGCCCCGGTCCTCCTTGATGTACGCGGTGGTGGCCAGCGCCGGGTCGAGCCGCTCGGCGCGGACGGCGAGCGCCCGGGTGGCGGCGGCCAACTCCTCCGCCGTGGGTTCGTCGACCACCGGGACGAAGACGTGCACGCCCTTGGCCCCGCTGGTCTTGACCGCGCCGGCCAGGCCGGCGTCGGCGAGCGCCTGACGGACCAGCAGGGCCGCGCCGACGGCCGCACGGAACCCGTCGCCCTCCGGCGGGTCCAGGTCGAGCACCAGGTGGGTCGGGCGGTGCAGGTCGGCCGTGGTCGCCAGCGTCGGGTGGTACTCCACCGCCCGCTGGTTGGCGAACCAGAGCAGGGTGCGCCGGTCGTCGCAGAGGGCGTAGGAGATCTCGCGGTGTGACGCCTCCGCCCACACCGGTGCCCGACGCACCCAGTCGGGGGTGTAGCGGGGCAGGTTCTTCTGCATGAACGGTGGCTGCCCGGGGCGGACCCGGATCACCGACAGCGGCCTGCCCCGCAGGTGCGGGAGGATGCGGTCGTGGACCGCGTCCAGGTAGTCGACCAGGTCACGCTTCGTCGCGTCGTCGCGGTCGGACAGCGGCTGGTCCAGGTTGGTCAGGGCCACGCCGTCCCGGGTCTCGTCAGCCTTGGTCACCCGACCACCCTCCCGGCCCCGGTGCCGCCGGTCAACCGGACCTGCCGATCGTCGTCGGTGCTCGTCGTGGCCGGGCCCGACGGTTCGGCGTCCGGCGACGACCCGGCCGGGCGTCGGGGCAGTGTCGCCGACGCCACCAGCAGCGCGGCGACCACCAGCCCGGCGGCCACGGCGAACGCGGTCCGATAGCCGCCGGCGAGCGCGGCGGTCTCGGCCCAGCCGGCGGCCCGTAGGCCGTCGCTGCGACTGGCCGCCAGGGTGGCCAGCACGGCCAGGCCGACCGCGCCGCCGACCTGCTGGGTGGTGTTGGCGAGGCCGGAGGCGAGCCCGGCGTCCGCGTCGGTCGCGCCGGCCATGGCCACTGTCGTGACCGCCGGCAGGGTCAGGCCACCGGCCAAACCGAAGATCAACATCGCGGGGAGTACGTCCACCGCGTAGGCGCCGTCGGCGGGGAGCCGGGCGAGCAGCAGGAAACCGACTGTCGCCAGGCCGAGCCCGGTCAGGAGCACGGCCCGGGCGCCCCAGCGGGCGATCAGCCGACCGGCCACGCCGAGCGACACCACCGCGATCATCACCGGGGTGGGCAGGAAGGCCCAGCCGGTGGCCGACGCGTCCAGTCCGAGCACCACCTGCAACTCCACGGCGAGCAGGAACTGGAAGCCGAAGTACGCGCAGACCATGAGGAACTGCACCGCGTTCGCCGCCACCAGACCCGGTACGCGCAACACCCGGGGCGGCAGCAGCGGGGTGGCCGCCATCCGCTGACGTACGGCGAACCCGCCGAGCAGCAGCGCCGCGAGCACTGCCGTGGCGAGGGTGCGGGCGCTGGTCCAGCCGTGCTCGGCGGTGCCCACGATGCCCAGCACGGCTGCCATCAGACCGGCGGTGGCGAGCAGCGCGCCGGGCACGTCCAGGCCGGCGCGCAGGCCGATCCCCCGTTCGGCGGGGAGCCGGCGGACGGCGGCGAGCAGGATGACCACGCCGATCGGCAGGTTGACCAGGAAGATCGACCGCCAGCCGGCCACGTCGGTGAGCACCCCTCCGGCGACAGTGCCGACCGACGCGCCGGCCGCGCCGGTGAAGCTGAACACGGCGATGGCACGGGCCCGCTCGGCCGGCTCGGGATACAGCCGCACGATCATGCCGAGGCTGACCGCCATGGCCAGGGCGCCACCCACGCCCTGCCCGAAGCGTGCGCCGACCAGCACTGCCGGTCCGGTGGCGACCGCGCACGCGAGCGAGGACAGTGTGAACAGCGCGACGCCGGCCAGGAAGACCGTCCGCCGGCCGAGCAGGTCGCCGAGGCGTCCGGCGAGCAGCAGCAGCCCACCGAACGCGACCAGGTAGGCGTTGACCACCCAGGCCAGGCCGGCGGCGGTGAAACCCAGGTCCCGTTGTACGGCGGGCAGCGCCACCGCGACGACTGTGCCATCCAGAATGATCATCAGGCTGCCGGCGCAAAGAATTAGCAGGGCCGGCCAGCGGGATGGGACGACTCGGTCCACGACACTCCTCCTTGGTGCACGGTTTGTTACCGAGGTCATCGTCTGTGACCATGAGCCGGAGCGGAAGGAGGCACTGTTGTGTCCCAGAGGAACAGCGATGTGTCCGCGCAGGTCGCAGCCGAGGTGACCTGCACGGCCGACAACGTGCCGTTCACCCCGGGCCAGGCTCGGGCGTGCACCGTCCGCGAGGTGCTCGACCGGGTCGGCGGCAAATGGAGCATCAGCATCCTGGTGTCCGCCTCGCACGGCCCGGTGCGCTTCACCGAGTTGGAGCGGAACGTCGAGGGGATCAGTCGGCGGATGCTCACGCTGACGCTGCGCAACCTGGAACGGGACGGCCTGCTGCACCGCACCGTCTATCCGACCGTCCCGCCCAAGGTCGAGTACACGGCCACCCCGATGGCGTTGGAGCTCTACGAGTCGCTGGTGGCGCTCACGAGCTGGGCCGAGCGGCACCGCCGGGCCATCGCCGAGGCGCGGACCAGGTACGACGCCGAGCACGAGAGATAAACGCGCCCGAGGTGTGGTGAACGCCACCGCTTCCGTCTGACCGATCGGTCAGGGTCTGACCGATCGGTCAGGCATGCTGGTTTGCGGAGGTGGACCAGTGATGGCACGAGCGGTGTCCGAGACGCACGGCGAGATTCTCGCCGCGGCGGCGCGGCGGTTCGCGGTGACCGGCTACCGGGGCACCTCGCTGCAGGACATCGCCCGCGAGGTGGGCTGCTCCAAGGCCACTGTGCTCTACCACTTCGCCAACAAGGAAGCCCTGCTCGCCGAGCTGATGGCGCCGGCGATCGGGGTGCTGCAGGACCTCGACGACCGACTCGGCGGCCTCACCGGAGCGGCAGCACAGGAGGTCGCCGCACAGGGCTTCGTCGACCTCGCGGTCCGTTTCCGGCGGGAGATCGCGGTGCTCCGCGGCGAGTTCCCGGAACTGCTCTGCCAGCCGGCCTTCGCGCACATCCAGGAGATCTCCGACCGGCTACGCGACGCGTTGGCCGGTCACTCCGACCGGCCGGGTGCCCGGATCGCCGCGCTCGTACTACTCGCCGGCATCTCCGAGGCGTGCGCCGAGTTCGTGGACATCCCCGACGACGAACTGCGCCCCGCCCTGCTCACCCTCGTCCGACGGGCCGTCGAGCCCGTCGCCGTTTCCCTGCCCCAACCACCCACGACCGAGGACAAGGACTCCTGATGGCCACCCTGCTCTACCGGCTCGGCCGGGGCGCGTTGCGCCGGCGACGGCTCGTCGTCGCGCTCTGGCTCGTCGTACTCGTCGTCGCCGGCCTGGCCGCGGCGACCCTGCGCGGCCCGACGGCGAGCAACTTCACGATGCCCGGCACCGAGAGCCAACGCGCTCTCGATCTGCTCGCCGAGCAGTTCCCCGCCGCCAGCGGCGCCACCGGCACCATCACGGTCAAGGCCCCGGCCGACGGCCAACTGGCCACACCGCAGGGCCAGGCCGTGGTGCGGGAGTTGGTCCAGCAGGCCTCCACACTGCCCGGCGTGGTCGGCGCCGTCGACCCGTTCCAGGTCGGCGCGGTCACGCCCAACGGCCGGTACGCGCTGGTCCAGGTCCAGTTCGCGACCGGCGGGGACGAGGTGACCGACGACCAACGCACCGCGTACGAGGAGGTGGGCGCGGCGGCGAAGGCACAGGGTTGGCAGGTCGCCCCGGGCGGCGAGGTACTCGGCGGTGAGCCCGAGATCGGCTCCACCGAGGCGCTCGGCGTACTGGTCGCCGCGATCGTCCTGATCATCACGTTCGGTTCCCTGGTCGCCGCCGGAATGACCATGCTCAACGCGTTGATCGGTGTGGGCGTCGGCATGGCCGGCCTGTTCGCGCTCAGCGGCGTCATCGAGTTGACCAGCACCGCCCCGATCCTGGCGCTGATGCTCGGCCTGGCGGTCGGCATCGACTACTCGCTGTTCATCACCTCCCGGCACCGACAGAACCTGCTCGAAGGCCTGTCCCCGGAGGAGGCGGTCGGCCGGGCGGTGGGCACCGCCGGTTCCGCCGTCGTCTTCGCCGGCGCCACAGTCGTCATCGCGCTCGCCGGGCTCGCCGTGGTGAACATCCCGTTCCTCACCGTGATGGGTCTCGCCGCCGCCGGCACGGTCACCGTCGCGGTGCTCGTCGCGATCACCCTCCAGCCGGCACTGCTCGGCTTCGCCGGTCGTCGGGTACTCCCCCGCCGGCTGCGCTCCACTGTCAACGCCGCACCGGGAGAGCCCTCGGACGAGGAGACGCTGCCGGTCGAGGACCGCTCCGGGTTCGGCTTCCGCTGGGCGCGGTTCGTCATCCGCTTCCGGGTGCCGGTCATCCTGGTCTCGCTGCTCGGCCTGGGGCTGCTCGCGCTGCCCACGCCGGACATGCGGCTGGCCCTGCCGGACGCCAGCACGGCGACGGTGGGCTCACCGGCCCGGGTGGCGAGCGACCTGACCACCGAGGGCTTCGGTCCCGGTTTCACCGGCCGGCTCGCGGTGGTCGTGGCGGGCGACGACGCGCAGGCGACCGCGGCTGCGGTGCCGCAGGTGGCCGCGATGATCCAACGCACCGAGAACGTCCTCGCGGTGGCACCGCCGCAGCTGAGCCCGGACGGTCGGACCGCGCTGCTCGGCGTGGTGCCGAAGACCGGCCCGACCGACGAGGCCACCGAGACCCTTGTGCACGACGTCCGCGACGCGGTCAGCGGGGTCAAGGGCGCGGAGGTGCTGCTCACCGGTGCCACGGCGATCGGTATCGACGTCTCGGAGAAGCTCTCGGACGCGCTGCCGATCTACCTGCTGCTGGTCGTCGGGCTCTCGGTGCTGCTGCTGATGCTGGTGTTCCGCTCGCTGCTGGTGCCGCTCAAGGCGGCGCTGGGCTTCCTGCTCACCGTGGCCGCCACGTTCGGCATCACGGTGGCGATCTTCCAGCAGGGTCATCTCGCCGATCTGGTCGGCCTGGACAGCCCGGCCCCGCTGGTCAGCTTCCTGCCCATCCTGCTGATCGGCATCCTGTTCGGGTTGGCCATGGACTACGAGGTGTTCCTGGTCTCCCGGATGCGGGAGGACTTCGTGCACGGCGACACCGCGCGTGAGGCCACGATCAGCGGCATGGGCCACGGGGCCCGGGTGGTCACCGCCGCCGCGCTGATCATGATGTCCGTCTTCGGCGGCTTCGTGTTCCTCGAAGACCCGATCATCAAGTCGATGGGCTTCGCGCTCGCCATCGGCGTGGCCATCGACGCGTTCGTGGTCCGGATGACCATCGTTCCGGCGGTGATGTCCCTGCTCGGCGACCGTGCCTGGTGGCTCCCCCGCTGGCTGAACCGGGCCCTGCCCAACGTGGACATCGAGGGCGAGGGCCTACGCGAGCACCTGGAGGAGGACCGGGTCCCCGCGAGGGTCTAGCCCTCACTCGGTCGATCATGGAGTTGTGGTGCCCGTCGTGCCCCGATCAGAGGCCTTCGTCCAGCACCACAACTCCATGATCGACGCGACCGAGCCCTGGTCAGACACCTGCGGGGTACGTCTCCATCTCGCCGGGGGCCGCTGGCACCGGTAGCGGGTGCAGGGCCGTGGTGTCGTCGCACCAGATGAAGGCGTCATAGCGGTCGCCGAGCCGGGTGGGCACGTAGTTGCCCCAGGACTCGAACGACGGGTCGTAGACGACCCCGATCGCGCGGTGGTCCGCGGTGTCGGTGACCCAGCCCGGCTGGTCGTCACCACCGAAGATCAGTACCGCCCGCTCCGGCATCAGCTCGTGCAACCGCCGCTCGATCGACCCCTCCCGGGCCGGTGGCACCACCAACGCCTCGGGCGGTGAACCCCAGCGCGGAGCGGCGATCACCGTGCCCCGGTAGCTACCGAAGCCGATCAACGCCACGTCGTCGTCGCCGTGCCGCTCCCGCGCCAACTGGCCGATGTTGACCATCCCGTCGGCGGCCATGTCGGTGGCCCGGGCATCCCCGACGTGCGTGTTGTGCGCCCAGACGATCCCCCGGGCGTCCGGCCCGTACCGGTCCAGCAGCCGGTCCAGGGTGTCCTGCATGTGGGTGTCGCGGATGTTCCACGAGTCCGGCCCACCGGCCACCATCGCCCGGTAGTAACGCTCCGCGCCGGCCACGACCTCCGCGTTCTGCCAGGCCGAGAAGCTGTCCGGGCCGTCGGAGAGGGCGTGCTCGCGGGTCCGGGCGAGGAGCCGGACAACCTCTTCCTCGCACCGGGCGGAGACGAACCTGGAGGCCGCGCCGTACTCCTCGACCCTCTTGCCGTACGGCTCGAAGCAGCGGTAGGCGTCCTGCGCCGCCTCCAACGACTTCGGGTCCTCCTCCCCCAGGTAGTCGAAGATCGCCTGCATCGACTCCCAGAGGCTGTACACGTCGAGCCCGTGGAACCCGGCCCGTTCATCCTCCGGCCGCTCCATGTTCCAGGCCCGCAACCAACGGGTGAACCGGGCAACCTCGGCGTTGGCCCACATCCAGGTCGGCCACCGCTCAAACTGGTCGAGAGCGAGCTGCGGTTCGAGTGCGCCACCCGGCGCGGCGGTCACCGAGCGGTGCACCCGGTCACAGTCCGGCCAGTCACCCTCGACCGCGACGAAGGAGAAGCCGCACTCGGCTATCAACCGACGGGTGAGCTGCTCACGCAACCGGTAGTAGTCGTAACTGCCGTGGGTGGACTCGCCGATCATCACCACCCGGGCGTCCCGGACGCGCTCCAGCAACGGGTCGAAATCGCTCGGCGCGCCGAGCCGCTGAACCAGCATGCCAGCGGCTACCCGGCCGCCACTACAACAAACCGCAACCCCGCCGGCCCCCCTTTGCCCCGTGATCAAGAGGTTTGCGTCACGACACGCCGTGCCGCATGACGCAAACCTCTTGATCACCGCAGCGTCAGGCGGAGAGGGGGACCGTGCGGGATTCGGCGCGGGCGGTTTCGGCGGCGGCGATGATCTCGACGACCTCGCGGCCGAAGCGCACGTCGCAGCGGTGGTCCCGCGTACCGGCCCGCACCTGCTCGACCAGTTGGTCGATGGCGACGCCGAACGCCGTGGCGGCGTCGTTCTCGCCGAACGGGACGTTCTCGATGCCGTTCTCGCCGTAGAACACGAACTCCCGGGTCATCGACTCGGTCGGGGCGTCCAGGGAGAGCGAGGCGCTGCTCGTGGCACCGCCCTCGTGGGTGAGCAACAGGTGCACCATGCCGCTCGGCCCGTCCATCGCCGCCACCTGGGTCACCCGACCCAGCACGGGCAGGAGGATGGAGAGCGCGTGCGGGGCGATGTCCCAGAGCGCGCCGTGCTCCCGGCGCCACAACGAACCGCCGTACGGGCTGCCATCCTGGAAGATCGAGGCGAACGCGGTGGTGCGGCCGTGCTGCCAACCCCCGGCGGCGGCGGTGGCGGCGAGGAACGCGGTCACGTTCGGCTGGAAGCGCTGGGTGAAGAAGACGACCGAGGCGACACCGGACTCCTCGGCGGCGGCCACCACCCGGTCGGCGTCGGCCACGCTGAGCGCCAGCGGCTTGTCCAGCAACAGGTGCCGCCCGGCGGAGGCGGCCCGAACCGCGATGTCGGCCTGGACGTCCGGCGGCAGGGCGACGGCGACCGCCTCGCACTGCTCGATCAGCGCGTCGACGTCGGCGTAGGCGGGCACCCCGTACCGCTCGGCCAGCGCGGCGGCACGCTCCGGGTTGCGACCCCACACCCCGACCAACTCCGCGTCCGGGTGGGCGTGCAACGCCTTCCCGTGCGTCTCGATCGCCCAGTGACCGGTGCCGAACAAACCGAACCGCAGCACGTGTGCCTCCGCTTTTCCCCCCACCGTGGCGACGCCACGGACGTGATCCACGCTAGTCGCCCCACCAGCCACGACGGCGGCGGGTTCGACCAATCGAAGCGGCCCACTCCCCGTTTCCTCGGCCCCCGCTCCGGCAACGCCAGGTCCGTTTGCCGCCAGACACACCGGGTTCGGCGCGACAGCCTCGACGGCATGCCGAACACGAACTCACCATCGACCAGCGGCCCGGTCGCCTTCGCCCACTGGTACGACTTCGCCGAGGGCGGGCCCGTGCACCAGGGCCTGCTGCCGTTCCCGGCGAGCGCGCCCGCACCGTTCGAGGTTGCTCGCTGGTCGGTGGCCCCGAACACCTGCAACGACCTCGATGTCCATCGCTCCCGCGAAGTGTGGATCATCGTGTCCGGCACCGGAACCCTGACCTTCGGCGACCAGACGAGCGTGCTGCGGGCCGGGGACGTCGCGGCGTTCGACAGCAGGGTGCCGCACCAGATCCGGAACGACGGACCGGACCAACTCCTCGCCGTCTCGGTGTACTGGTTGCAGGGCAGCGACTGAAGAATCCGTCCGAGGCACCGCTCGACGGACGCGAGCCGAGGCGGGTTCAGCCGTTTACTACGACGGTTAGTAGGCTGTGCCGGTGACCGAGGCAACGACCGGGTGGGGCCGGTGACCAGCGTGAGCACCGACTCGCCGGTGGACGGGATCGTCGCGACGGTGTCGATCGTGCTGTCGCTGCTCGTCGCGGCGTGGGCGCTGGTCGTGGCGGTGCGCCAACGACCGCCGGACCGGGTCCAGTTCGTCGGTCTGGCCGTACTCGAGGTGTCGTTGCTCGTGCTGGGCGTGCTGGCGCTCGTCGCGGTGGGCGGCGGCGATCGGCCCGGCGAGCCCGGCGCCTTCTTCGGTTACCTGGTCACGCTGGTCTGCCTGCCGCCGCTGGCCTGGGTGCTGGCCCGGATGGAGCCGACCCGTTGGGGTTCGGCCATCGTGTGCGCGGTCTGTCTGGTGACCCCGGTGGTGGTGGTCCGCTTGCAGCAGACCTGGGAGGTGCTCGGTGGTTGAGACCGAACCGGCTCGGCGCCGCACGAACTCCGGCCCCGGTCGGCTGCTGATCGCGGTCTACCTGCTCTTCGCCATCGCGGCGACGAGCCGGGCGGGTCTGCAGATCGCTACCAAGTTCGACGAGGCACCGGTGGCGTACCTGCTATCCGCGCTGGCCGCGCTCATCTACATCGTGGCGGCGGTGGGGCTGGCCCGGGCCGGGCACACCGGCCGACGGGTGGCGTTGGCCTGCTGCTCCGTGGAACTGGTCGGTGTCGTCGCGGTCGGCATCCTGAGCCTGGTCGACAAGGATCTCTTCCCGGACGAGACGGTCTGGTCGCAGTTCGGCAGCGGGTACGGCTACATCCCGCTGGTGCTGCCGGTGCTCGGTCTTATCTGGCTCTGGCGCACCCGCCGCGACCCCGCCTGACCCGACGACGGGGCGCGCCCTGCACGAGGGAACGCCCCGCCGGGGGTACGGGTCAGTCCCGTGGGCCGCCGGCCACGTAGATGACCTGGCCGGAGACGAAGCCGGCACCCTCGCTGGTCAGGAACGAGATGGTGTGCGCGACGTCCTCCGGGAACCCTGGGCGGCGCACCGGGATCTCGGCCGACGCGTGCTTCTTGAAGTCCTCGAAGTCGACCTTCATCCGCGCGGCGGTGGCCGCTGTCATGTCGGTGACGATGAACCCGGGCGCCACAGCGTTGACCGTCACCCCGAACGGCCCCAGCTCGATGGCGAGCGTCTTGGTGAAGCCCTGGAGGCCGGCCTTCGCGGCGGCGTAGTTCGCCTGACCCCGGTTACCCAGCGCGGAGGTGCTGGAGAGGTTGACGATCCGGCCCCACTTGCGGTCCACCATGTGCTTCTGCGCAGCCTGGCTGAACAGGAACGCGCCACGCAGGTGCACGCCCATCACGGTGTCCCAGTCGGCGTTGGTCATCTTGAAGAGCAGGTTGTCGCGCAGCACGCCGGCGTTGTTGACCAGGACGGTGGGTGCGCCCAACTCGGTGGCGATCCGTTCCACGGCCGCCTCCACCTGGTCCCGGTCGGACACGTCGGCGCCCACGCCGAGCGCCCGCCCGCCGTCGGCCGCGATGGCGTCGACCGTCTCCTTGGTGGCCGATTCCTCGATGTCGACCACGGCGACGGCCATCCCGTCAGCGGCCAACCGCCGGGCGGTGGCCGCGCCGATACCGCGCGCGGCTCCGGTGACGATGGCGACGCGGGGCTCCTCCGACATGACTACCTCCGAGTAACTTGGGGTGATCGGAGGAGCTTAGCGTCAGAACCCCCGACCCCGGCATAGGCGAATCCACCGGTATCCGTGCCCGGACACCTTCACCGCACCGAGCTTGCCCAGCTCGCCGTAGCCACGGTCGGCGAGCACGTCGATCGGCTGGTCGGCCTCCGGCTCAAGACTGCTGAGGTCCACCTCGACGTCCTCGGTGCCCAGGTTGTGCACGAACACCATGGTCCCGGTCGGCCCGTCCGCCCGGTGCGCGAGCACGCCGGCCGGCATCGCCACGTCGATGTGGGTGGTCGAGCCGGAGCCGATCTCGGGGGCCTCGCGCAGCGTACGGATCATGCGCTCGAACCAGGCGAGCAGCGACTTCGAGTCGTTGCGCTGGGCGGTGACGTTGACGTTCTGGTAGCCGAACTCACCCTTGTCGATCACCGGACGGACCAGCTTCTCCGGGTCCGCGGTGGAGAAGCCGGCGTTCGGCTGGTACGACCACTGCATCGGGGTACGGATCGCCTCCCGACCGGGCAGCGACAGGTCCTCGCCCATCCCGATCTCCTCGCCGTAGCGCAGCACCGGCGTGCCGCGCATCGAGAACTGCAGGGCGTACGCCAACTCCAGGTGCCGCCGGTCGTTGCCGAGCATCGGGGCGAACCGGCGACGGATGCCCCGGTCGTAGATGCGCATGTTCTCGTCCGGGCCGAACTGCGCGTACACCTGGTTGCGTTGTTCGGTGGTGAGCCGGGACAGGTCGATCTCATCGTGGTTGCGCAGGAAGGTGGCCCACTGCCCGCCGACCGGCAGCTTCGGGGTGTCGCGCAGCGCCTCGATCAGCGACTCCGGGTCCTGGCGGGCCAGGGCGAGCATGAGCCGACCGTTGAGCATGAAGTCGAACAGCATGTGGATCCGGTTGCCGGAGCCACTGGCGTCGCCGAAGAACGTCGGTAGCTGGTCCGGTTCGACGTTCGCCTCGGCCAGCAGAACGGCGTCGCCGCGACGCCACTGAACGTGCTGACGCATCTCGGTGAGGAACTCGAAGTCCTTCGGCGAGTTCGGGTTGCCCGGTTCGGTCAGCTCGATGATGAACGGCACCGCGTCCATCCGGAAGCCGGAGACGCCGAGCTGGAGCCAGAACGACATGATCTTCTTGACCTCGGCCCGGACCTCCGGGTTGGCGAAGTTGAGGTCCGGCTGGAACTTGTAGAACCGGTGGTAGAACCAGGCCTTGGCGGTCCGGTCGTAACTCCAGGTCTCGTTCTGCTCGCCGGGGAAGACCATGCCCTGGTGCCGGTCGTCCGGCTCGGTGTCGGACCAGACGTACCAGTCCCGGTACGGCGAGTCCGGCGAGGAGCGGGCGGACTGGAACCACGGGTGCTCGTCGGAGGTGTGGTTGACCACCAGGTCGATGATCACGCGGATGCCCCGGTTCTGCGCCTGGTGCAGCAGCTCGGCGAAGTCGCCCAGGGTGCCGAAGCGCGGGTCCACGTTGTAGAAGTCGGTGACGTCGTATCCGTCGTCACGGTTGGGCGACGGGTGGATGGGGTGCAGCCACAGGCAGGTCACCCCGAGACGGGCCAGATAGTCCAGTCTCCCGATCAGCCCGCGGATGTCACCGACCCCGTCGCCGTCGGAGTCGGCGTACGTGTCGATGTCGAGGCAGTAGACGACGGCTTCGGAATACCAACGGTCACCCATGCCGGAGGAACATCTCCGAACGATCAGCGCGGCAAACCCTTGGTTATCGTGCCGGTCATGGGAAACGACCTCGTGCCGCCGAGCGCACCGATGGACTGGTCCGAGGGCAGGTGGCTGCACCCGCCGGTACGCGTCGAGGCGGGTCCGACCGGTGAGCTGGTCGTCGAACCGGCCGCCGGCAGCGACCTGTGGCGGCGGACCAGCTACGGATTCGTCCACGACGACGCTCCGGCGCTGCTGGCGCCTCTTCCGGTGGGCGTGGCCATGGAGGTGAGTTTCCGGCTCGACTTCTCGGCGCAGTTCGACCAGGCCGGCGTGCTCGTCCGGGTCGACGAACGGACCTGGACCAAGGCCGGTGTCGAGATGAGTGACGGCGAGTCGCAACTCGGCGCTGTGGTGACCCGGGAGTTCTCCGACTGGTCGGTGGCGCCGGTGCCGCAGTGGTCGGGCCGGGAGGTGACAGTGCGGGTCAGCCGCGCCGGCGACGCGCTGACCGTCCGGGCCCGGGCCGACGACGAGCCGTGGCGACTGGTCCGACTCACCCCGCTGGACCCGACGGTGGAGGCGGTCGCCGGTCCGTTCTGCTGCGCGCCGTCCCGCGCCGGCCTGACAGTGGTGTTCACTGGTTGGCGGCGGGGGCCGGCGGACACCGCGCTGCACCCGGAGCACTGACCGCAGGTGTAGCAACGGCTGGACTGGGTATGACCACCCGATCCCCTGGAGCCGAAGCGGAAGGACGACCATGGCGTACGCCCAGAGTGGCGACCCGTCCGAGTTCACCGGGCTGACCGGGTGGGTGGCCACCGTGATCGAGGCGATGGGCCCGGTCGGCGTGGCGCTGCTGGTGGCGTTGGAGAGCATCGTCCCGCCCATCCCCAGCGAGATCGTGTTGGCGATGGCCGGCTTCCTGGCTCACGAGGGCCAGTTCAACGTGGTGGTCGTGGTGGTGGCCGCGACTGTCGGTTCGCTCATCGGTGCGCTGGTGCTCTACTGGCTCGGCGCGGCGCTCGGCGAGGAGCGGCTCAAGCGTTGGCTGGACCGCATCCCGCTGGTGGACAGCGACGACCTGGAGAGGGCCGACCGCTGGTTTGAGCGGCACGGCCGGTGGGCGGTGTTGATCGGCCGGGTGGTGCCGGTGGTCCGCAGTCTGGTCTCCGTGCCGGCCGGTGCCAACCGGATGCCGCTGGGCGAGTTCATCCTGTTCACCACGATCGGCAGCGGGGTGTGGAACGGTCTCGTCGTCGGGGCGGGCTACGCGCTCGGCAGCCGGTGGCAGGACGTGGCCCGCTACAGCGACTGGTTCAACTACGCGATCGTCGCGATCTTCGTGGTCATGGCGACCATGTGGGTGATCCGTAAGGTCCGCCGGCGCCGGGAGCGCGACGACCGGCGGTCGGTGACCGCCGGTCGCTGATCCGCGCTACCGGTTACCGCCGGCACCCTGGACGGACGCCAGCCAGGACTGTCAGGGCAGGGTGTCCAGGTGCGGGGCCACCGTGCGGGCGAAGGTGTTGCCGTTGCTGACGTCCCAGTTCACCGACCAGGTCATCGCGCCGCGGAGGCCGGGGTAGGTACGCGGCGGGCGGAAGCTGCCGCAGTTGGTGCCCCGGGCCAGGCAGTCCAGTGCCGCGTTGACCACGCTGGGCGCGACGATGCCACCACCGGCCGCCCCCGGTCCGGCGGGCAGACCGAGACCGACCTGGTCGGGGCGGAGCCCGGCTTCCAGTTGGATGCAGGCCAGCGCGACGATGAAGTTCACGGTGCCCTGGCCGTACGCGGCGTTCTGGTCGCAGCCGAGCATCGCCCCGGAGTTGTAGAACTGGGTGTTGACGACGGTGAGGATGTCCTTGATGTCGAGCGCCAGCTTGAAGTAGCCGCCGGCCGGGTTCTGCATGTCGATCGTCTGCGGCGCCATCGCGATGATCAGGCTCGACCCGACCTTGGCCCGCAACGCGCGTAGCGCCTGCGCCATGTAGGTCGGGTTGAGGCCGTTCTCCAGGTCGATGTCGATGCCGTCGAAGCCGTAGCGGGCGATCAGCGCGGCGGCCGTGTCGGCGAACACCGTGGCCGACGCGGCGTCGTTCACGGTGACCCGGCCGGTCTCGCCGCCGACCGAGAGGATCACCCGCTTG